>CABREZ010000001.1 GCA_902470035.1 uncultured Streptococcus sp.
CAATGACTTCTGCATTGGCTGATAGGAAGTCTGTAATCTTCCCTTTTCCTTCATCTCCCCACTGGGTTCCTACAACAACTACTGATGTCATATCTTTGTCTGAGCTATATAGCTCGTCCTTTCTTGAAAAGCAGGCAGGAATCTCACCTGCGATTATGTTTTATACCTCATTATATGAAAAATTTGACAATTTTTCAAGGAGGGTTCATCATTTCATTTGTTTTTTCTCTTATGTAGACGAATTACATTTTTACAAAATATGTATTTTCTGAATTTTAGTACTTAATTTAAAATAAAAGTTCGGAATTTTTGTAAAATCGTAGCGGAAATTTGCTTTCTTTTTCCGTTTGTAATAGACTAAAATAACTACCATAGGACGGTGAAACGATGACGATTAATCAATTACTGCAGAAACTGGATACATCAAGCCCTATTCTCCAAGCGACCTTTGGTCTGGAGAGGGAAAATCTGCGAGTGACAACTGATGGACACTTAGCTCAAACTGCTCATCCGAGTCAGCTTGGTTCCCGCAATTTCCACCCGACCATCCAAACAGACTTCAGCGAACAACAACTGGAACTAATTACACCTATTGCTCACTCTACTAAGGAAGCGCGGCGCTTACTGGGAGCTATCAGCGATGTGGCAGGCCGCTCAATTGACCAGAGTGAATGCCTGTGGCCTCTGTCCATGCCACCGCAGCTGACTGAAGAAGATATTATCATCGCCCGTCTGGAAAACGAATACGAACGCCACTACCGAGAGGGTTTAGCGAAAAAATATGGCAAAAAACTACAGGCCATCTCTGGTATCCACTACAACATGGAGCTAGGGAAAGATCTGGTCGCTGCTCTCTTTCAAGTCAGCTCCTATCATTTACTCAAGGACTTTAAAAATGACCTCTATCTCAAACTGGCTCGAAACTTTCTGCGTTTCCGATGGCTCTTAACCTATCTCTACGGTGCTGCTCCTCTGGCAGAAGCCGGCTTCTACAGTCAGGAATACCCGCAGCCTATCCGCTCTTTTCGCAACAGCAACTATGGCTATGTCAATGACGAGAATATTCAGGTGTCCTACACTTCTTTGGAGCAATATGTAACCGATATTGACAACTACGTTCAGTCTGGCGAGCTCAGTGCTGAAAAAGAATTTTACTCAGCCGTTCGCTTCCGTGGACAGAAGCACAATCGCGCCTATCTGGAGCAGGGTATCACCTATCTGGAATTCCGCTGCTTCGATCTCAATCCTTTTGACCATTTGGGCATTAGCCAAGAGACCTTAGATACTGTCCATCTCTTTTTACTGGGCCTGCTCTGGCTAGATGATGTAGAAAATGTTGATGCAGTATTAAAAGATACTCATGATTTGAACCAGAAAATTGCTTGTAGCCACCCGCTGACTGCCCTGCCAGATGAGGCAGACAGCTCAGCCATTCTCCAAGCCATGGAAGGGCTCATCCAGCATTTTGAACTGCCAACTTACTATCAAACTTTGCTGGACCAGATGAGAGAGGCTCTCTTACATCCTCAGCTGACACTGTCAGGACAGCTCCTGCCCCATATCCAGCAAGATTCCTTAACAGCTTTTGGTCTAGAAAAAGCAGAAGAATACCACCGCTATGCCTGGACTGCTCCTTATGCCCTCAAAGGCTACGAAAATATGGAACTGTCCACCCAGATGCTGCTCTTTGATGCTATTCAAAAGGGGCTGAATGTTGAAATTTTAGATGAAAAGGACCAATTTCTCAAGCTTTGGCATGGTAGTCATGTAGAATATGTCAAGAACGGCAATATGACCTCCAAGGATAACTATGTCATCCCTTTGGCCATGGCCAATAAAACAGTCACCAAAAAGATTTTGGCAGCAGCTGACTTTCCCGTTCCGGCTGGAGCAGAATTTTCTTCTCTTGAAGAGGGACTGGCCTACTACCCTTTGATTAAGAACCGAGAAATTGTTGTCAAACCCAAGTCAACCAACTTCGGACTGGGCATCTCTATCTTCCAAGAGCCAGCTAGCCTGGAAGCTTATCACAAGGCTCTGGAGATTGCTTTTTCAGAAGATGTCGCCGTCTTAGTGGAGGAATTTATCGCTGGAACGGAGTACCGTTTCTTTGTCTTAGACGGACAATGCCAAGCAGTCCTCTTGCGAGTGGCGGCCAATGTCGTCGGAGACGGTCAGCATACCGTGAGAGAATTGATTGCCATCAAAAATGACAATCCTCTGCGGGGCCGAGATCATCGTTCACCGCTTGAAATCATTGAACTGAGGGACATTGAACTGCTCATGCTGGACCAGCAAGGCTATGGAGCAGATGATATCCTGCCTGCTGGAGTCAAGGTTGACTTGCGGCGCAATTCCAACATTTCTACTGGCGGAGACTCGATTGATGTCACAGACAGCATGCACCCATCTTATAGGGAACTCGCTGCGGACATGGCAAAGGCTATGGGAGCCTGGGCCTGTGGCGTTGATCTCATCATCCCTGACAGCTCTGCTATTTCCACAAAGGAAAATCCCAACTGTACCTGCATCGAGCTCAACTTCAATCCTTCTATGTATATGCACACCTATTGTGCTGAGGGGCCGGGACAAAGCATTACTCCGAAAATACTAGCTAAACTTTTCCCAGAAATGGACCTATAAAGTAAGAAAACGCAGAAGATGTCTCTGCGTTTTTGTTTTGTAACCGAGGTAGAGTTTTAGATGATAACCTAAAAAGATTAAGCATGGTCCTCCTACAAGTTTAAAATAGCAAGTCATTTGCTGTAAAATCATCCTCTAACAAGCAAATTTCAAACCTCTCCTGCATATAGCAGAGGAAATCTTCCCTTTTTCCTAAAAAGAATCATAGGTCGCGAATACAAGGCTAGTATCATCTGAACAAGTTCCAGCCAGTTACTGTTGGCTTCCATAGCCCACCATCTCAACCGCTTTAAAACTGCCTCGGGTTAAAAATTCATACGGAACCCCTAATGCATCAGCTACCGCCAAACCATAGACTGCCGTTTTCAAAGATTGGTTCATGCTAGCCTCCTTTGTTTTATTATACTATTTTTGGTCTTAAAATTCTTCCTAATCCCCAAAAACAAGCGCAGGCCCGCGCTTGTTTTTCTATTTTATGCTAAAATAGAAGCTATGGACAAAATTATTAAAACTATCTCAGAAAGTGGCTCCTTCCGTGCCTTTGTACTAGACAGTACAGAGACCGTGCGAGCAGCCCAAGAATACCATCAGACACAAGCAAGCTCAACTGTGGCCCTCGGTCGGACCCTGATCGCAAGTCAAATTCTCGCCGCCAATGAAAAGGGAAACACCAAGATAACGGTGAAAATCCTCGGTACTAGCTCACTTGGTGCTATCATCACTGTGGCAGATACTCAAGGAAACGTCAAAGGCTACGTGCAAAATCCTGGTGTGGATATCAAGAAAACAGCGACCGGTGAAGTCGTGGTCGGACCATTTGTCGGAAACGGGGAATTCCTAGTGATTACCGACTACGGCACAGGCAATCCTTATCATTCCATGACACCTCTCGTCACTGGAGAAATCGGTGAAGACCTAGCTTATTACTTGACTGAAAGCCAACAAACTCCATCTGCAGTGGGGCTCAATGTCCTTCTTGATGAAGAAGACAAGGTCAAGGTTGCCGGTGGTTTCTTGGTGCAGGTCTTGCCAAATGCCAAGGAAGAAGAAATTGCCCGCTTTGAAAAACGTATCCAAGAAATGCCGGCCATTTCTACCCTTTTAGCCTCTGACGACCATATTGAAGCCCTTCTTACTGCCATCTATGGCGAAGATCACTACAAACGTCTCTCTGAAGAAGAGATCCGCTTCCAATGTGACTGTAGCAAGGAACGCTTCATGGATGCCTTGGCTAGCTTGCCAGCCAAAGACCTTCAAGAAATGAAGGACGAGGACCATGGCGCGGAAATCGCTTGCCAATTCTGTCAGACGGCTTATCACTTTGATAAAAACGACTTGGAGGAACTCATTCGTGACAAATCTTAATACACCTTTTATGATTGGGAATGTCGAGATCCCAAACCGGACGGTCCTTGCACCTATGGCCGGTGTGACCAACTCAGCCTTCCGCACGATTGCTAAAGAACTCGGGGCAGGGCTTGTAGTCATGGAAATGGTCTCTGATAAAGGAATCCAATACAATAACGAAAAGACCCTGCATATGCTCCATATTGATGAAGGTGAAAATCCTGTATCGATTCAGCTCTTTGGTAGCGATGAGGACAGCCTGGCACGCGCAGCTGAATTTATCCAAGAAAATACCAAGACCGATATCGTCGATATCAACATGGGCTGCCCAGTTAATAAAATCGTCAAGAACGAGGCGGGTGCCATGTGGCTCAAGGACCCAGACAAGATCTACTCTATCATTAACAAGGTTCAATCCGTCCTTGATATCCCCCTCACTGTTAAAATGCGGACAGGTTGGTCTGACCCTTCTCTAGCAGTTGAGAATGCCCTCGCAGCTGAAGCTGCAGGTGTCTCCGCCCTTGCCATGCACGGACGGACCCGGGAGCAAATGTATACGGGTCATGCGGATCTTGAGACCCTTCACAAGGTTGCACAAGCACTGACCAAGATTCCATTTATCGCCAACGGAGATATCCGGACGGTGCAAGACGCCAAACAACGGATCGAAGAAGTCGGTGCCGATGCGGTCATGATCGGCCGTGCCGCTATGGGCAATCCTTACCTCTTCAATCAAATCAATCATTACTTTGAAACAGGAGAAATCCTGCCTGATTTAACCTTCGAAGACAAGATGAAGATTGCTTATGAGCATCTGAAACGCTTGATTGATCTCAAGGGTGAGCACATTGCCGTTCGCGAATTCCGTGGACTTGCCCCTCACTACCTCCGTGGTACCTCAGGCGCAGCCAAACTACGCGGAGCCATCTCGCAAGCTAGCACTCTGGCTGAGATTGAAGAACTCTTACAATTAAAAGCATAAGAAGCATAAAAATAGGACCTTATATGAACTACACCCCCAAAGTTAGACTCAAAAAATCTAGCTTTAGGGGTGTTTTTATTATGAAATTGACAGATAAGGATAAGGTTCAGATCTATGAACTTAGAGAATATGGAAAAACTTCCAATGATCATGACAACTACTTCATTGAAAATGGCCAAGGCAATCTGCAGTTTCCGGTCTTAAACCTCCTCGTTTGGCTCAAAACTATCATTTGTTTAACAATTCTTGTCTATGTATTACGGTATTTAAGGAACTAATCAACTCCTAGCGTTCACAAGTGCCAGATGGGTTCTACCGATAACGTATACAATCAATTTGTTCTGCTTTCTCCTACTGATCTTCATGTTCGGATAAAAAACAATAAGTCATAGTCCCAAAGATGGCTCCAATACTAAGACCAAAGACCAGTAAGGGGATCATTATATCTGTTTGGATGATTTTTTCCAGGAATGTTGAAAGGGGCATCTGCTGAACGAATAGTTTATGAAAGAGTAGCAGGGCAAATAAGCCAATCTCAATAATTATAAATACCAACCAACTACGAACTTTTATTTGGTGTTTGCTGTAGGTTTTGTAGATGATTTCTGATTTATCATCCTTTTCAAGATGAAGCTCTTTGACAGCTCTTTGGGCTTTTATACTCATGAACAAAATGAGTCCGAAATAGAGGTAGGGCATAACCGATCGAACAATTTCTATAAAGCGTCCGAACAAAATATAGAACAGGAAGAGAAAGAAGGAAGAGTAAAAGATTTGGACCATGGAACGGGCGCAAGCCTTATAGATAACCTCTTGTCGGCATTCATCAAAGGGACCTTGGATATGAAAGAAATTTCGAAGTAAGCGAGTTGTTAAGTCTTCTTTTTGCATGGATAATTTCTCCTAAATGAATGATGTTACTTTGTTTCTTTTACGAATTGATAGAGATAATAAAGATAAGTGATAGAAGAAAGGGTAGCGATAGTGAATAGTAAATAATATTTCCAATCACTTAAAATAACCGTCAGTTGTGGCAAGGATATAATCATAAAGCATAGTGCTAAGTTGAGTATGCGCGTTTTTTGGGAATCTATCTTTAGATAAGCCAATCCTTTATTGAGTGCTGGAAGAAAGACTAGAATGAGGACTATATCATAGAGCGGCAAGTTTCCTGAAATGATGATGAAAGTGAGTAGGGAAGCAAACAAAAGATGATAGGTAAGCAGGGTTACTAATGATTTCATAAGTTACCTCCTAATAGTCGTCTTGATCTTCCTTGGCTTTTCGAATGCGAAATGAGACACTAATTTGCATCACCAAGCCGAAAAAGAAGGCTGCGAAAAGGATTGATATAAAATGACCTAGATTGAAAAGAGAGGTAAGATAGTTTTTGCTATTATCCGTTAATACATTGAGAAGAGGTATTCCAAAGAACATAAAAACTCCATAGAGCAGACCAGCTTTGATGCCAGGATAGCGTAACTGTTTGCTTTCTTTTTGGCTCAACATTTCGGGATCAATGGCTGTGATGCCCGTTTTCTTGGTTTGGGAGACCACATAGAAAGCAGACAGCATCGCAATGCAAAACACCACAAGAGGATAGCCAATAGCGACAATTTGAGGATATTTATAAGCAAGGACAAAAGGAATGAGATTGCCAAATATCATCAGGTAAAAGAGGACCATAAAGACTTTATTTCCAATGCGATCTGCCTCGCATCGTTTGTGTTCATCAAGTGGTCCAGAAATGCCATATGTGCGTTTAATCAGTTTTTCAGTAAAAGTTTCTTGTTTCATTTTCTTTTTCCTTTTTGTTAAAAATCATCTTCCCAAAAAAGATTGTTGAGGTCCGTTTGGAGGGTACGAGCGAGATTGAGACAGAGTTCCAGGGTCGGATTGTACTTGTCGTTTTCAATCATGTTGATAGTTTGCCTCGAGACACCGATATCCTTAGCAAGTTCGAGTTGAGACATCCCCAATTCCTTGCGAAATTCTTTCACACGGTTCATGTTTCCTCCTATTAAATTAATGTCGTGTATATTTGACTATAGTATAGTATTCTAAAAATTAAATGTCAACTATTTTTGAGATTTTTTAATATTTCTTGCTAAAAAAAGCCCTCGGCTACTAAAAGTAACTGAAGGCTAGTAGAACAGCTCTCGCTCGACCTACTCTTTCCAGCGATAGGTCTTGCGTGGTTTTTTCTTAGGTACCCGCTTGACTCCTACCTCTTCGACATAGGAACCGTAGGTCACAAGGAAATTATTGGTCAAAATTTCTTTATCTGGATGGATCAGATTCACCAACTCGGTTGCTTCGTATACGGTGAAAGGCTCTTCTAGGAGATGGAGGAAGGTTGGATTCCAGGCCAAGCGCCCTTGGATCCGCTTGATGGATTCTTGGACAATCTCATAGTGGTCAAAGGCAAAATCTTCAGCCGTCAAGACACGCCCATCTAGGGAACATTCCCCATGTTTGAAGTCCACATCGAGGAAAAGGACCTCTTTAGCATCATCTCCAGCTCGGACCATATCTACTGCTTCAGCTGGCAAATAAACCAAGTGAGCAATGGTAATGACCCAACCCCGAGGGTCCCGACCAGGAGTAGAAACTGTCATTAGTTGCTCGACCTTTTGAGGGGTCAATTCTAGTCCAACTTCTTCCTGGACTTCACGGATACAAGCCTGGATAGCATCTTCATGCTTTTGCAAGAATCCTCCAACCAAAGCCACCCGATGTTGACAAGGGTGGGTTTTCCGGCGAATCACCAAGAGCTTCAAACGCCCCTCCACAAAGCAGTAGGCCACCATATCGGTAGTTACACTTGGATTTTCATAGGTGGGATGATCCTGCTCCTTATACCAACGGAGGAATTCTTCCTCGCTGACGACTGTCTCGTAGTATTCCTTTTCATTCATCCCTTCCGGAATGCTTGTTGCTATCATTTAAGCCCCCTCCTTTTTCACAGCTTTGCTCCATTGGTACCAACCAACCAAACTATTAAGGGTGTAGACCCAATACATTCCCTGAATATGGATGCTTTCTCCCCACCAGAGGTAGATACTGAAGAGGTTGGTCGCAATCCAGAAAATCCACTGTTCGCGATAGAGACCGGTCATGAGAAGTTGCCCGACTCCATTGGTCGCATCTGTCACACTATCACGGAAAGGTCGTGCGCTGTGGATGCTTTTATAGGCATAGCCCATCCCGATCCAAATCAGAGCTGTTAGAACCAAATACTTGATCCATTCCATCAAGGTTAATTTCTTGGCCTCAAAGTGAGACTCTTCTGCTCCTCCTTGGTCATTGATCCGATTTGACAACCAGACATAGAGGCCGATTGGTTGCATCACGAAGAAGTACAGGGTTGTCAGAACTTCTCCATAAAAGTTTTTGTTCAAGGCTAGGATGAGGTAAATCGCTGAGTTTACTGCTCCAAAGAGATAGTTACTAGCCCGACCTTCTGCTACTAGTATCACACAAACGATTCCTGTCCAGGAGGCAAAGAGCCCTAACCAATCGTGACTTGCTTCCTGATTGGTAAACTCTAGGACAAAGGGCACGCTAGATAAAGCAATCAGATACAGCCATTGTGTCAGAGTGCGACCTGCAAATAGGTCTTTCCAAAGGAGTTTCATAATCCCTACGAAGCCACGTTTGCCAGCTTCTCTATGGACATTTTTTAAATGCTCCCCAAATGTCTGAATTTTTTCTTGTAGTCGTTTCATTCTGTTTCTCCTTTAATCAGCTTGATAAATCGTATCGATGACACGCTTCGCTTCTTCATAATTCCCCAAGTAGTCTTGTCCGAGATAGGCTGTAGGGATATCTGCGAGGTATTGGTGGCGGAGGTGATCCAGGTGATTTGAAAAACTGTTACGAATTTCGTCATCTGCCATGGTCATATCACGGAAGCCATCATTGACATAGGATCCAATGGGTTGAACAAATAAGATCAAATCCCATTTTTCCTTAGCGAGGATACTGACAAAGAGATTGTCAAAGGTATCCGTCATACTGGTCTCTGGACTTTCTACTTCCATATAGTAGTCGTAATAGCCCTTCGTCACCAGAGAGTTGGTATCCGCAATGACCAGACCACGATTGGCACTACTATCAATCAATTTAGAAGTCTGATCGTATTGCCCCAACAAGAGGTAATAGTAATCTTTTGGTGTTAGTTCATCATCCCGTACATTGTTTCTAATTTGGTACTCACGAGCATATTCTAAACTCACTGGCGCATCATAGAAGCGGGCCAAATCTTTTGCCAAGGTCGTCTTCCCGTTGCTAGCACTCCCCATAATGAGGACTTTTTTGGTAAACTGACGACGGAAGGGTTGCGCAATGTATTTCCAATACTTGCTGGGATTTTCCCGGATGAGGGTCCCTGAGATGCCAAACTGACGCTCCTGCAGGCGAGCTTCAAAACCTCGCGCTTCAAGTTCTTCTTGGTAAGTCTTCTCTCCAACAAAGAAGACTAAATCTTCTCTCTTAGAATCATATTGAATCGTTTCTAAGGCGATTTTCAACCAAGGCTCCCATCCCAAGGGATAGCGAGGAAGTTCTGTCTCATCGAGTTTATAAATCTGAGTGAGTTCATCATTTGAAAAACCTTCTCGAATATAGCGAAAACGTTTTTGCAAAGGAAGGCCAACTTCTTCTCCTCGGTCACCTTTGTAACCAGAGACAATCACACAAACGCGGTCACATTGGCGTTTTGCCCGTTGAATTAAATCAATATGCCCTTGATGAAGGGGGGCAAACGTTCCAAATACCACTGCCACTCTTTCTTTCATCTAACTGGCTCCTTTATCATAATGTCAAAACATGTTTTGCTTATGATTTTATTATAAACTATAATTTCAATCTGTCAATACCTTTTTATAAAAAAATATAATTTTATAAAACAAAAATTAAAAAGATTCAACTCTGTATGTTATTATACAGAATTGAATCTCTGATTTCAATCATTTTTTTAATTTTCTCAGTGGCGAGCCATTATTCCCGAAGCAAGGCATGCGTATGGCCTTTTTCTGTCACTTGAACACTTGCCAGTTGGCCATCTTGACCAACGACTATATCCAAGATAGCTGCAGATCCATCTTGGGCGGAAATCAAGCCAGCATGATAATGACCTTGATCTAAGTTGTATTCATAGCTTCCAATCGTATAGCCCACTGCATCGCCACCTGGAGTTTGTATGGTCACTTGGCCTCCTTGCCCGATCATTACAGCTGTATCGCGACCGTCGGTCCAACTACCTATTGCTCCAGAATAATCCCCTGAGGCATAAGCTAATACACCTTTATAGCGTGGGTTCTCTGTCTTAGAGGCTTGCTCTTTGGCAGTCATGCGACCTTCCTCCAAGCTAGGACGTTTTGGTTTTTCAGGTGCTGGGGTCACTGCTGGATGTGTTTCTTTGGAAGGAGTTGGGGCCAGGCCTTGACTGACTTCTGAAACTCTTGGTGTCACCGGAGTTGACGGAGTCTCTTGGCTCGCTTGTGTTTCGCTCGAAGCGATGGCAGGAGTTTTTGCCACTTCTGCGCTTTGTTGGCTTTGTGTGGTTTTGCCTGTAGCCTTTTTCTCTTCTTTTTTACTCGTAGAGCTTTGTTTCACTTGCTCAATGTTACTAGTTGAAGATGGACTGGTTTCCTTTTTCTTTTCTGATCCACAGCCGCTTAATAAAAGAGCAGCGGTTAAAGCAAGGGTTGATAGACTAAAGAGGATTCCTTTCGTTTTCATGATCACACCTCGTGTTTGTAATATTTGTTACATTTTGTAATATAATTGTAACAATAATCTATGAGTAAGTCAAGTGAATTTTCTATCCATCTCCCAAAATAGAAACTAGTTTCAAAAAAAGAGTGAACTCCTGGAGAGTCCTCCAACCATTCACTCTTTTTCTTATTGATAGACTTCTTGATAAAATTCGATGGTATCTCCATCTTGGACAGTCGTTTCTGCTGCCCCTTTTGGTGCCATCTCTCCATTGATCTTGTACATCCAATAGAGCCCCTTGCTTTCATCCTGGGCTACGCCATCGATCGAGGTGATGAGTCCACTCTTCTCCTCAATTTTGTAGTTAGCTTTCAGGACTTCCATCAGGTTAGATTTTTCTGCAACCTTTAAGGTCTTGCTTTGAGCTTCTTGACCTTCAGGGGCGATACTGACTGTAATGGTAATTTGTTTTTCTTTAGCTACTTGTGAGCTAGAAGCTGAGTTTTCCGTGGTCGATGGTGTGCTTTGTCCGCAACTGACCAATACAAGAGCCGTTAGGACAGCAAACAAGCTATAAAGTGTTTTTTTCATGATACAATCTCCTAAATACTACATAAAGTAGAGGGTAAAAACAGGCGGTGGAAAAGGCATGGGCCAGGTTAAAGCTAAAGCCATTCACCAGGGCATAGGTCCACCAGGGCATATGATAGAGGACAGCATAAAGACTGTCAATCACTATCCCGTAGAGAAAGGATAAGATACCGACCACTAGAGTCTGGACTTGCAAAGACAGATGGTGATAGAGCCCTCGCCAAAGAGTCAAGAGAAGGCCAAAGGCCAGTATCTGAGCGAGCACCACTGGGCTCATCCCCAAGAGAAAAGCCGAGGTAAACATGGTGACCGCCATCACCAAACAGGCAAATTGCCAGTCTTCAAATAGCACCAGTAAAAAGAAAATGGCACTAATGGGTTGGACATTAGGCAGAAAGGCAAAAGCTTGTCTCAGCACCACACAGAGGGCTGCTAAGAGGGTGATTCGGGTCAAGCGTTTGAGAGGCACTGCATATCCTCCTAGTCAATCGTGAAGTTAAGCTGACCAGACTTGACACCTACCTTGAGGGTTTGCCCTTCAGCCACTTCTCCTCTCAAGAGGATCTCTGCCAAGTAGTCTTCTACCTGGGTCTGAATGGTTCGGCGCAAAGGACGTGCTCCCATCTCTGGATCATATCCGTGAGTCGCCAGCCATTTAAGGGCAGACGCTTGGAATTTCAGAGCAATGCCCTTCTCTGCTAGAGATTGAACCAGCGGTTTCACCATAATCTTGACAATCTCATGCATTTGGTCACTGGTCAAGCTATGGAAGACAACCTTCTCATCAATCCGGTTGATAAACTCTGGTCGATAAGTCTTCTTCAACTCTTCGAAGATGCGTTTCTCCATATTGGCTTGGTCAAAGCGAATATCCTTGGCTCCAAAGCCAACTGTCTTATCATCTCGTAAAGCGGTAGCTCCCAAGTTTGACGTCATGATAATAATCGTATTGGAGAAATCTACCTTGCGTCCCTTGCTATCAGTTAAGACCCCATCATCTAGAACTTGCAAGAGAACGTTAAAGATATCCGGATGGGCTTTTTCCACCTCATCAAACAAGAGGACAGAATAAGGTTTGTTGCGGACTTTTTCCGTCAACTCGCCCCCTTCTTCGTAGCCCACATAGCCTGGAGGGGCTCCGTTGAGACGACTGGCCGCGAATTTTTCCATGTACTCACTCATGTCAAAACGGATCAAAGCAGACTCATCATCAAAGAGGACCTCTGCAAGAGCCTTCGCCAACTCGGTTTTCCCGACCCCAGTCGGACCGAGAAAGAGGAAGGAGCCAATTGGCCGTTTGTGAGACCGGATTCCCGACTGATTGCGGCGAATCGCTCTGCTGATACTTGAGACGGCCTGATCCTGACCAATCACGCGCTTATGAAGTTCCGCTTCCAATTCAAGGTATTTCTTAGCAGCTGTTTGGGTTAATTTTTCAACAGGAATGCCTGACAATTGACTGAGCGTCTTCAGAATATCCTCTTCCTTGACTTCCAACTGGTATCCTTTCGGACTAGCGTCTTCTTTTAGCAACTGAGCAACTTTTTTCCACTGCCCCTTGAGCAAGGCTTGATCGGCAGCTGTCAAGTCGGACTGAAGCCCCGCTTGAGGCCCCTTGTTTTGCACGGTTGCTGCCGCCTCATCCAAAAGATCAATGGCTGAGTCTGGCAAGAGGCGACTGGTCAAATACCGATTGGCATAGACAACAGCTGTCTCAATGGCCGCATCCGTAATATGGACGCGGTGGTGACGTTCATAGTTGCTCTTGAGCCCTTGTAAAATCGCGATGCTATCTGCAACAGAGGGTTGCTCAATCAAGACCTTAGCAAAGCGGCGTGACAAAGCGGCGTCTTTTTCGATGTGTTTTTGGTATTCTTCTTGCGTAGTCGCTCCTACGGTCCGTAAGGTCCCGCGAGCCAAGGCAGGCTTCAAGATATTGGCCGCATCCAAGGTGGAGTCAATCCCTGATCCAGATCCCATAATAGTATGGAGCTCATCGATGAAGAGAATGACATGGCCATCTTCTTCAATATCATTGATGATGTTGTTCATCCGCTCTTCAAAATCTCCACGGAACCGCGTTCCTGCGACAACATTCATCAAGTCCAACTCTAAGACACGCATCTTAGCCAGCTCCGTTGGGACATCTCCACTGGCAATCCTTTGGGCCAAGCCCAAAGCCAGAGCAGTCTTTCCGACACCCGCATCTCCAACGAGGACCGGATTGTTTTTTGTTTTGCGGCTCAAAATCTGAATCATCCGCGAGATTTCTTGCCCCCGGCCAATCACCGGTTCCAAACTGCCATTGCGAGCCATTTCTGTCAAATCTCGGGTGTAGTCTTCCAAACCACCACTGGTAGAGGCAGGCATGCCCATCATATTTCCCATGGTTTGACGGTTTGGTTGCTGGGCCCGATATAGCGAACGAATAGCCTTGACAGCTTCCTTGTCCCAACCTGCTCGTTGTTCCAAGTTCTTACGAAGCTCGACGATTTTAATGCCCTCTTCCTGATCATCGTAGCGGAAGCCAACATACTCCAATACTTGAGAAGCCAAGGTCCCCCGCTCTAATAGAAGCGCCAAGAGGACATGCTCCGTTCCAAGACTTTTGGCATGGACTGCCTGAGCAATCTCTTGGGAACGTTTCATGATTTCTTCTACACGGAAAGAAAAAGGAAATACCTCATAGCGGCCATCCCGTTGGTATACTTGGCCCGTGATGTGCTCCGCCGCATCTTGAAAATCATCAATCTGCATAGGATAGTCACTTAAGACAGAACCAGCTACACTATAAGGATTATTGGCTAGGGCTACTAGGATATGCCAGGTATCTAGCGTTTGAGACTCAAAATGACCCGCCAAGATTTGAGCGGCTTCAATCGTTTCTAATAGGGCTTTTGAATAGTTCATAAGGAGATTACATTCCCTTTCTATCGACTTGTTGGATAATTTTTCGTAGGATATTGGCTCGTAAGCGATGGGCTTCACTTCCCAGAACCTCGTCTGTCGTCGTCACTGACAAAAGCTCTGCCTCTTTCTTTGTAAGGAGTTTTTCTTCAAATAGCATTTGAAGGATATCACCAAAAACAGTCTGACTGATTTGTTCTCCGATGCTTGCGCCAAGCTCTTTTAGCATCTGGTGTTGGTCTGAAAATTGGACCTTGCCAATCCGGATGTACCCTCCGCCTCCACGCTTGCTCTCTACGATATAGCCTCGACTTTCGGTAAAGCGGGTCTTGATCACATAATTGATTTGACTAGGAACAACTTGGAAAACATCCGCTAATTCGCTTCTCTTGAGCTCTGCGATGCCTGCTTGGGCCAGTAGCGACTTGATATAGGCCTCAATGCTATCTGATGTATTTTTACTTGCCATGATGCTCCTTTCTAACCTTTTCATTCTAGATAAGCTCTCTGCTCTTCAGAGGGTAAAAAATAGTCTCATCATCCACGATGTCATTATTGACCTTATCTGACTATTATACAATTTTTACGCCTGTAAATAAAGCAAAGACTACGTCGAGATAGAATCTGAAGCCCCCTTACTGGTAGCTAGAAGGAACAAAAAAGAGGTTAGCAATTGCTAACCTCTTATAGAAGGGGCATTAGGATTTCCGACGAGCGAATTTTACTCTTCCGCCTAAGAAGCCTAACCCGAGTAGTCCGATCCAGGCTAAGAAACTTGCCTTCTCTGATCCTGTCTGTGGCAGTTTTTCTTGGGACGGCACAGGGTCCGGAGTTACGGCTTCTACCACAGGAGAAAGAGGAGTTTCTTTCGAAACCGTCGGTGTCAACAGCCGAGAAATTCCACTTTCTTTTTTATCTTCTGGTGGAAGGAGCTGTTTCGTTTCTTGTGAGTCTTCACTTGGACTTGTTGGTAGTGGCACATCCGGAATAATAGGAGCTTCTTCCGCTTCCTTCGTCCCGACTTCTGTAATTTGGTCCTGCGATTCCACTTCGACAAAGGCATCGACTTCTGTCCGAATTTCTTTGCCTTCTTCTTGTCGAACCTCGATCAACTTCAATTTACGACCTACTTGCCCTGCTTGAAGGATCCGGCTTTCGCCCTTGGCTAAGCCCTTGTTCTCACGCGTTTGAAGATTGAATGGAATCTCCTCTGCTTCTATGAGAAGCTCTGGCTTTTCAAGAATCAAGTCCCGAACACCTTCGTCTGGACGTGTCTGCGTCAGCGGTTCATAATTGCGAGCATCTTCTAGGGTGGTTTCAAGGGCTTCCACTTGATTCGCTGCAGCAACCAAATCTGGTTGCTCTTGATTCAACAACTGAGTCAATTCAGTCAATTGATGTTGAATAGTCGGTTTGAGGGCTGCTTTCAAGCGATCGAGAGAAGTAGCCTTGATCTTTTCTACTCCTTCTTTGATAATCTGTTGTAGCTCTTCTTGACTGAGCAACTGACTATCTTTTCCTGATAGGACAAACCGGTCTACCTGGATGGCTCTAGATGACTGAGGATCATTGAGGGCTGGATCTAGGTGCAAGCGTAGCTGGTGGTAGCCTTTTGCTAGGCCTTGCAGATTGACCAAACTCTGATCGAGTTTGCGTTGATCTCCGTAGCCACTGAAGTAATGATCGCCTTCGATCTCATAATCATGACCACGCCCTTCTTCAAAGGCGATTTCTTTTCCGTCTAGGGTGACGCTGTAGAGACCATGACTTGGATCAACCACGCCTCGAACCTCCACTCCAGTTCCCTTAAAGGTGATGGTCACATCAATGTGTTTCTTGCCTTCCTCATCGGTCACTTGGTTAAAGCTAGACCAGGATTCTGTTCCATTTGAGAAGTTTTGATTGTCTGCCTCATGATGCCAACCTTGGCTGTAGTGCAGTTTTGGATCTTGGTCATCCACTTCTTTACGATTTTCTGGAAGCAGGTCCTCGTTCATCACTTGGACTGTCAGCTCTGGAATAAAGCCGACCAGACTTCCTTGATCCGGATGCAACAATTTGACCTTAAAGTCATAGACATCTGTCGCCTTGCCTGCAAAATCAAGGGTTGGGACTTGGACTGTTTTTTCTGTCTCTCCATCTGCAAACTCGAGAGTGACATTGGTATCTTTATAAACCTTGCCATGAACCCCTGTTCCTGGTTCTGTGATTAATTTAAGACTAGCACTTCCTTTAGAGCCACCTTTTCTCTTGACGACGACTTGCGCTGGGTCGCCTTTCTTAACGGATAGGGTTGGCTGAGCAAACTCAAAGAGACCCTTTTCTTGGTTATTGAGGGCATAAATCCCTTCCGTTGCGATCGCATCTCCCTTGCTATTGACCAAGGTCAAGGTGTGGGATCCGGCTGCCAAGTCTGGCGTTTCATAGACCTTTTGGCTCCGTTTGCGGCTTGGGCTTTGGGTATTGACCGTCGCTAGCTTTTGGCCATCGACATAGACATCCATTTCCCCATGACCAGGGTCCACAGTTGCGACCACATAGGCCTTGGTGCCTTCAAACTGATAGGTCACCGAAGCTCCCTTTTCCTTGGTCCACATAGAGGTACCTCGAACGCCTTCTCCCTCTTCATTCCATTGGCTATTGGCCCGATCAGCAGTCCGGTCAGAATGATAGGCCAAACCAAGCGGATAGCCATCCGTTTCTTCAATGCTAGCTGGCGTCTTATAGACAGAGACGCCGTTCAAGATTGGAGTGGCTTGGGCATCGGTGATGGACACCCGGATATAGCGACTATCAACTGGTTGCCCTTTGATCAATCGGCGATATCCTACGGTTGAACCAGCCCCAAAAGGAACCCATTGACCATTCACAGCCACATCGATGGTAAAACCGGAAATCCGTTGGCCTTTCTCGATAGTTTCTTTGAGCTCTACAACATCAAAGTGTTGCTCTTTTCCAAGATCGAGGACAAAAGAGCCGGTCTTGGCATCATCTGCAGGTGCCCAACTGGTCTTTTCATCGCCATCTGTCAAATGGCTGGCTGAATAATGAGCATTGCGCCGTGTCGAGTCAGCTTCTACCAAAGCTCCTGCAGCATAGTTCACACTGTAGAGTTGGTCCAAGGTCTGGCGGAATTCTTTCAAACGGGCTACATCGGCATCCGCAAATTTCCCGTCTTGATTCGGTGGAATATTGAGCAGAAGCGGGGTGCCACGGCCGACCGATTTGAAGTAAATGTCCATCAATTCGCGTAAGGACTTAGGCTCTTGATTGTCATGGTAGAACCAGCCGGAGCGAATAGAGACATCGGCTTCTCCCACTGAGTATTGTTTCCCTTCTGGATCCCCGTGATTGAGGTAGCTATTGGATGGATTGTTGCGGATCTTATCTGGATTGACCTTTTGCCAAACCGGATCTCCGGCAATCCCCTTTTCATTTCCGATCCAACGAACATTGGTTGGCTCAGCTGAGAAGATGGCAATATCTCCTTGGGCCTTGCGGATGGCATCAAACCACTTGTCGAAGGTATAGGTGACTTTTTGAGCCCCATCGCCACGCGCTCCATCCATCCAGACTTCCACGAACTTGCCCTTGTTTCCATATTTTGGATCTTCAAGGATTTCTTTTAGCTGGTTGAGATAGTATTCGTTGTATTTGTCCTCTGTATCCACATGGTAGAGCGGGCTGTGAGCATCCCAAGGGGAGAGGTAGACACCCATATCCATGTCATACTTGCTGGCAGAAGCAGAAACTTCGGCTAGAACATCGCCTTTTCCTTCCTTCCAACTACTTTTGGCAATGGTATGGTCGGTGTATTTAGAAGGGTACAAGAGGAAGCCATCGTGGTGCTTGACGACCATGATGGTCCGTTTGAAGCCAGCATCTTTCAGGGTTTTGATCCACTGATCGGTATCCAGATGCTCTGGATAGAAATAATAAGGATCTTCTTGCCCATCTCCCCACTCACGATCGTAGTAGGTATTCATCCCAAAGTGAATGAAGGCTGCTAGTTCTTCGCGGTGGTATTGCATTTGGGCCTTGCTTGGAAGCGGTCCGTAATCCGCAATCTCAGGCTCCTCATCTAGAGAAGTGGCTGGTTGGGCTGCTTCTGTCCCTTGGCTGACTGCGCGGATTTCTTTCTCACTCGTTGCGGGTGAGGAATGTTCTGATTCTTCTTGGTGCTCTTTCACAGTTTTATCCTCCTCCCCTTGATGTTCGACATCACTTGTGTCGACTCGTTCTTCACGAGTCTCACTCCTCTCAGCTTGTTCCTCTGCATAACTGGTAGTGACTCCTAAAAAACAAGTCGCTACCACTACGGAGCAAACCCCTACTGAGAGTTTGCGAATGCCAAATCGATTTCTCTTATCAAATAATCTTTTTCCCATATTCCATTCCTTTATGTCATCAGGTAAAGAGGGTGGAGACTCCCCCATCCTCTTTCTGTTACCTGTGAATTTTTCACCGTATGTTTACTGATTTATCCAGCTTTTTTACTTGGCCTTATCGGCTCTTTTTTTCTTATCATCCAGCACAGCACCGGCAAGTCCTGCTGCTAGGAGACCTGCAACGAGACTTGCGACACTTTCGTCTGATCCTGTATCTGGCAAGGAAGCTTGCGCAGCGGTCACAGCCACTTTCACCCCTTCCTCATGTAAGTCTGAGACTACTGAGGATGATAGTGCTTGAGGATTTGCAAGAGGCTCCTTGGTACCGACTTCGATAATTTCAGCTAGAGCTTCTGACTCGACCAGACTGTTGATCACTGTACGAGTCTCAACCCCATTTTCTTGCGAAACTTGTACAAAATGAAGCTTACGACCTTTGCGTCCTGCTTGAACTACTCTCTGTTCACCCTTCAGTAACTGATCGTTTGGACGCTCTTGGTTGGCAAATTCAAGCTCTTCTGCCTCTATGACAAGTTCTGGTTTACTGTGAACCAAGTTCTTCACGCCTTCTTCAGGAACGGCTGTACCTGGAGGCGTTGGCTTGTCACTAGGATTTTCCACTGGAACTTCCTTGGTGCCGACTTCTGTGATCTCTGCTACTGGTTCTACCTCGACAAAAGCATCGACTTCCTTACGAGATTCCACTCCATTTTCTTGTGATACTTCTACAAGATGGAGCTTGCGTCCTACTTGGCCTTCTTGCACCAGCTTCTTCTCACCTTTCGGCAGGCTATCATTTGGACGTTCTTCACGCGCAAAATCAAGTTCCTCTGCCTCAATGATGAGCTCTGACTTCGTATGGACCAAATTCTTCACACCATCTTCAGGAATAGCGGTTCCTGTAGGTGCTTTTGCTATGAGTGAGATTTGATATACTTTTTCTAGCTTGCCATCTTCTGAGACAACCTTGACAAGAACCGGAGCATTGGCACTTTTAGCATCCACGACCGTAACGGCTGTTCCATTCTTGCCTTGTGCTGAAACGATTGGACGTTCTCCCTCATACTCTAGATGATAATCTGTCACCTCTGGTTTAAAACCTTCTAGGTCTTTGCCATTCACTTGGATCGTGACATCAGTTGTTGCTTGGGCCTCTTCTGTTGGGGCATAGGCACTCAATTCAACGATTCCAATTCCTTTTAGATTTTCATCACGGACCATTCTTAAACGGATGGCTTTGGTTCTGATTTCGTTGAAGCTGAGGTTAGAGATATAACCAGGTTCAAAGGCATAATCCAAGCTATACGGGATTTCTTCCCAGTTAGAGGCCTTGTTAAATGGATGATCTGGAAGATTTTTCAGATTGCCGTAATCATCTGGGACATCGAAGTCTGGACCAATGTAGCGTTCAAGAACAGTTTTCGTTGGCAGACCTGTTTCCTGATCTGCAAAGAAGTCGACCGCTACTTTATTGACTAAGCGCTCTGTTACTTGACCATTTTTCTTGAAGATGAGACCAGCAAACACTTCGGTTTGATCCGGCTCTCTCTTCCAGTTGGTCCAACGGTAGTACTCGTTGTAGCCACCATCATTGATGTAATCGATATAGTCGATTTGATTTGGATCGAGATCGTTGGTTTCACTAGCAAATGCTCTGGTATCCTCTGCATTGTAGTCACGGTTCACAGAGAGGATTTCTCCGGTTTTTTCTGACACCCGGACGGTCAGCTGAGCTGTCAGATCATAGCCGAGGACTTTTCCTTCTAACGTGAAGCTACCTTCATGAGAAAGTGCATCAGCTGGGATAGCCTGCCAGTCCACCGTCAGTTCCTTGCGTTCATAACCTGTGCCCCCTTTGAAGTAGACACCTACTGTAGATGGTAGAGCTAGATCTTGACCGACTTTCACAAAACGTCTGCCTGCTTCTACTGCTACTGGGGCAGCTTGTTGCAGTTTTTCTGCATCACTTGTGAGATGGAGGCGGTATTCTTGTAAGATAGTACCATCTTCCGCTTTATGGACGACACGGATTGGCTCACCTTCATGGACGCTTGGCACAACCGTTGCAAGACCGTGATGGCTAGCTGTCGCTTCCACTTGTGGATAAGCCCGATCACGCGCATCGATGTAGTAATCGGTCACACTTGGATTAACTCCTGGCAAAACCTCACCGTTGACACGAATGGTCACCTGGCTCTTTTCTTCTGCCGCAACCTTATTGGCAAATACCTGAATCTCTGAAATAGAGCTTCCACGTTTACCTTCTGGTGTCTTCATACGGATCCGAACGGCATAGGTGTCGACTTTATCAAAACTAAAATGATTCATCTTGCCAGCTGTCACTGCTTCTTGAACACTTAGGTTGCTGACTTCTTTCCAGTTGGCTGGGTTGTTAAATGGATGGTCTGTTTCGTCTTTGACGCGATTTGGATTGCTTGGTACTGTTGGGATTTGCTCCCCTACATAGTACTCAATAACATATTCACTTGGAGCCCCAACGCCGTGGTCTTCATGGAAACCAACATGGAGGTTGTCCACTGCTCGCTTGGTCAAGATACCAGAATCTCCAAACAAGATACCGACAGAATCTTCCGCATTGTCACGGCCCCAGTTGGTCCAACGGTTGGCTGGAGCATCGGTAAAGGAAATGACTTTGTCATTGACCTTAGCAACTGGATCTGCATCATTAGAGTCACTTGCAAAGGCGAGTGGCAAGACTGAGCCTGTCCATTGCTCTGCTACGTTGGCTCCCTTGACTGTGTTTGCGGAAACACGGATATGGAGACGGGTTGGAAGGTTGGTTCCTTCTACACGACCGGAGATAACAACTTCTCCTTCTTGGGCCAAGAGTTGCGGATCGACAGCATCCCAAGCTACCTTGGCAGCATAGGTCTTGCCATTAGAGTGATAGGTACGCACGCTTTCTGGAAGAGCTGGTTTTTCTCCGACTGGCGTTGTCGTGCTAACTTCTTCTACAGCGATAATGCCTTCAACTGTGACTTGGGCCTGGGCTTCTTTCTCCACACCCTCTACATGACCTGTGACTGTAAAGCTATGGTAATCCTTGACTTGATCTGCTGTTACGGCATCCCAGGTCACACGTTTTTCTTTCGGGAATCCCTTATCATACTCGACCAAGACTGTCTCTGGAAGAACTGGCAACACGTTTCGATCGGTGCTGATCCGTACAGGACGCACCTTAACAACTGTCTTTTCTTCAGGATTTGGCGTGATGGTAAAGCTGATTTCTCCTGTCTGTCCCTGGAAGCTAGCTTGTAAATGAACCAAGCCTGCTTCTCGCAGTTCCAAACCTTTCTTGCTTACGACTGCTTTTCCTTGACTTCCCGCTGCTGTTGCCACATCGATTTGATCTGCTTGGAGACTAGCCACACTGCCATCTTGGTAATGAGCAATGACATCAAGCGTTACTGTTTGGTCTTCCTTGAGTTCTTGCCCTTCTGGCAGACGCAATTCTAGGCGCTGGATCTGTGGACTTTCTTCTTGGAATTGCACCACATAGGTCTGAACAGCTCCCGTATCCTGAGCAGTCACAAAGATTTGAGCTTTCAAACCATTTTCACGACTAGCTTGTAGGACCGTCACTTGGGCATTTTCTGCACTTGCTGTGACTTGACCAGGCTCTTGCCCATAAGCCAATGGGCGGAAAATAGTATGGTTGCCACTGCCAAATTTTGGAAGGGCTACTCCATCTAGCTGTACTGTTGGTTTCTTAGCCTTGCTGACTGTTCCACCAGCAACCACCAGAGTCGCTTGGACTGCTTCCCCATTGCCTAGGAGACCTGTAGCCTTCAAGCGAGCACCTGGTGTGGACAACTGATCTTCTTGACCAGCTTCCAAGGTCCATTGATCAACTTCATAGCTAACTGTCCGGCCATCTGTGAAGACCAATTGCACAGTCTTATCCACTGTCGCTAGATCTGCTCCCTGCGGGATTTGTTTGATGACTGGAAGGACTTGCTCCACACCGATCACATCGACTAGAGCTTCGATCGTCCGTCCTTGAACATGACCTGTCACACGAACTTGGCCAGCACGACTATAGTCTGCCGCATCCCATTCGACGGCTTCTTCTTGGGCCTTGCCATCACTATAAACAACAGATACGTGACTTGGAAGTTCAGGATTTTGTCCCAAGTACACTTTAGTTCGAACCGGTTCGACTCCCAAGACAGAGCGTTCTTCCTGGTCCTTCTTACCAGTAAAGAGGCTGACTTGGTCTGACTGCAAGCGGTCTGAGTCTGCATACAGGGTAAAGGCACCTGCTTGCTCAGTCGATTTGACAATGACAACCCCTTTGCCGTTAAAGGCCCGACGTTGCCATGAGCCATCTTCCTGTGCTTTGTAGCGTTCCCGGCTAGCTTGTTCCCCGTTGTCGACACCGACAATTTGGCCTTGGCCATGCAAATGGAAATGCACCAAGTTATTGGCAGTTGGTACGACACGGCCTGCTTCATCGACGATTTCATAGGTAATATAAGTCAAATCCTTGCCGTCTGCCGCAATGGCGTGTTCTTCTTTCAATAGACGAACACCGGCTGGCTTCCCAGCTGTTTCAATCTGATCGCGGGCAATCACTTCTCCTGCTTCGTTGCGGGCAATAGCTTCCACCTTACCTGGCACATAAGGAACCAACCACTCTAGATAGAGTTCATCCGGATTTGCCCCTTCTTGGTAAGTCCGGCCATCTGCTGTGGTCTTCTTGGTAAAGGTCTTGACTCCTTGTGATTCCCCATTGACAATCAATTCCACACTGTGGGCATTGGAGAAGGCACGAACAGGAATCCGACCTTCTTCATTCATGACACGATTGGCTAATTCTGGATTGTCCCAGTTCCAATGTGGTAAAAGATGGACCATTGGATGTTTTTCAGCTGACAACCATTGACTTTGGTAAAGGTAAAAATCATTCTTTGGAAGGCCGGCAGTATCGACAATACCGAAATAAGAACTTTTCACAGGTGTGTCATTTTGGTTGTGCCATGGTGTTGGCTCACCGATATAATCGGTACCTGTCCAGATAAATTGACCTGCATAACCGGCATGATCACGGTCAAAGGTCCAAGAGGCTGTCGCTGTCCGACCCCAACCAACCCGGTCATTGCCGTAGTCTGATTGTTCATAGTGGCGGTCTTCTTGGTTGCTTCCGACCCATTCTCTTTCAGGATGGTAGTAAGAGCCCCGTGTCCGCGTTGCAGAAGAGGTTTCAGAACCATAAATGAGCCAGTTTGGATGTTTAGCTCGTAGGCTTTCGTAGTTGGCCTCTGAATAGTTAAATCCAACTGCATCAAGCTCTGCGGCTACCTTTTCATGGCCTCCCGAACCATCACCAAAGCGGAATTTGTCAGCTCCCATGGTGACATAGCGGGTTGTATCCACTTCCTTGATGGTCTTGACCAACCGACGAACGGTTGCGACAGACTTATCAGATCCATCTGCTTCACCGACTTCGTTACCGATTGACCACATCACAATAGAAGGATTGTTCTTGCCTCGCTCTACCATGGTCCGAAGGTCATAGTCAGACCACTTATCCCCTTTACGAGCTTCTGGATGTGTTGCATCCTTTTCAAAGAATCGACCGTAATCGTATTGCTTCTTGCCACCATACCAGGTATCAAAGGCTTCTTCTTGGACCATCAAGCCCAACTCAGCAGCAATTTGCAGGGTTTGTTCACTCGCTGGGTTGTGGGTCGTCCGGATGGCATTGACCCCCATGTCCTTCATCTGTTTGAGACGGCGGTATTCAGCCTTGTAATTTTCCTCAGCTCCGAGGGCCCCATGGTCATGGTGAAGGGAAACACCGTGGAATTTCGTAGCCACCCCGTTAAGGAAGAAGCCCCCTTCTGGTGTCCAATTGAGATAGCGATAACCAAAGCGTTCCTTTTGCACATCGACCAATTGCGAATCCCGATAAACCCGTGTATACAGAGTATAAAGGGCTGGGTTATTGGTTTTGACATCCCAGAGTGTTGGTTTTTCAACATGAAGGGTATGAGACAGGTTGATCTCTTGACCAGCCAAAACGGATTGCACTTCACTGCGCACCTTTTCACTGACCACTTGACCATTTTGATCGACGATTTCGTATTCCGCATACACACTGTGGGCTTGATCATCTTGGTTGACAATACGACTCTTCACAAGAGTATCGACTGCCCCATTCTGTTGTTCTTCTAATTTTGGACTCGTGATAGTGGTCCCATACTTAGCCACATGAACCTTGTCCGTCACACTGAGTTTGACATCTCGATAAATCCCACTTCCAGAATACCAACGACTACTTGGTTGTTGGTTGACCACATGAACCGCGATGGTGTTTTCACTTCCATCCGCATTTAAATAAGGGGTAATATCATAAGAAAAGGCATTGTAGCCATTTGGATAATGACCTACAAATTGTCCGTTTACATAGACTTTCGAATCCATGTAAACTCCACCAAATTCCAAGCGGACTTTCTTATCTAGATCTTTGTCATCCAAACGGAAGGTCTTGCGATACCAAGCATCCCCACCGTTTAATTGTCCCCCTTCATTTTGAGCCGGAGAATTGTGATCGAAGTCAAAGAAGATTGACCAATCGTGTGGCAAATCTAATTTTTTCCAGTTTTTGACATCCACCTGGCGACCTTCTGCACCAGGAGCTGCATTTAACTTGAAATACCAGTCCTTGTTAAAATCTCGTTCGCGATCTTGCACCATGTCCTCCGCTGCTTGTTTTTGATCCTTCGCAGCCTCTTCAGTAGCCCCAGCAGAACGTTCACTTGTTTGAGGTTCCACCTGTGGCTTTTCGATTTCGCTCTCATTTCTTTCAGTAGTAATCACAGCAGGTGCCTCTATGGTTGTTGAAGCTTTATCACTTGTCCCAACTTCTCCATTCGTCACCTCTGACGCTTCCCTTGTGGCTGTCAGCTCCTCTTCTGTTACAGCTCTTCCTTCTTCTTCAGCTAAGACAGATGGAGCTCCAAAAAAAGATACACCGATTAAAACAGAACAAGCTCCAACCGCGAGCTTGAGAATACTAAATACACTGCGCTTTTCAAAAAAAGACTTTCCCATATTTAACCTCCATTTAAACAATTAATATAGTAAGCGCTTTCAATACTTTTGAAAATTGTACCGAATCTCACATTATAACTATACCAAATAATAAAGGTTAAACAAGGGATGTAATGGACAGTCTTTAGTTTGATCAAAAAGAACTATAATTTGTAGAGAATAGATAATATTCTTCGTTTTTTAATTCTGAAATACTAGATTTTTAACTTGAATAGTTGTGAATTTATATAAGATAAGGTAGAATGGAAAGGATGAATTGAAAGGATAACACATGAACTACATTATTACTTTTTTTATCTCCATGATTCCTCTGGTAGAACTTCGTGGAGCCGTTCCCTACGCCATCTCTAGCGGAATTCCTCTTTGGCAAGCTCTCCTGATTGGGGTCATTGGCAACATGCTTCCTGTCCCTATTATCTTCTTTTTCGCTCGCCATATCCTAGAATGGGGGAAAGATAAGCCTGTTATCGGGAACTTTTTCACTTGGTGTCTCAACAAAGGCCATCGTGGAGGACAAAAATTAGAAGAAGCTGCAGGGGATAAGGGAATCTTTTGGGCCCTCCTCTTGTTCGTCGGTATTCCCTTACCAGGAACTGGAGCCTGGACTGGTACCCTCGCCGCATCTATTCTGGACTGGGATTTCAAAAGGAGTGTACTTGCTGTCATGCTGGGAGTCATTCTAGCAGGGCTTATCATGGGAACCCTCTCGCTCCTCTTTGGACTCGATACCTTTGCGCATTAATACCAAAAGAGGCTGGGACAAAAGTCCTAGCCTCTCAATTGTCTTTGGATTATCAAGCAAGACGCAGTGGTTGAGTGGGCTCTACTACGCTGATTTCATCAGCTTTTACAGCCCTACTCAACTGTGCGGAGGTGGGACGACGAAATCGAATTCTAACGAATTACCGATTTCTGTCCCACTCTCTTTTCTTCTTGCAAAAAAGAGGTTTCTATCGAAACCTCTTATATTTTATTCTTAGTTGTTAAGAGCTGCTGCCATTGTAGCTGCAACTTCTGCTTCAAAGTCGTTTGAAGCTTTCTCGATTCCTTCACCAACTTCAAAGCGAACGAATTCAACAACTGAAGCATTTACTGATTCAAGGTAAGCTTCCACTGTCTTGCTGTCATCCATGATGTAAACTTGTGCAAGAAGTGTGTAAGCTTGGTCAACTTTCGTATTGTCCAAGAAGAAGCGATCCATTTT
Source organism: uncultured Streptococcus sp. (assembly GCA_902470035.1). Lineage (GTDB taxonomy): Bacteria > Bacillota > Bacilli > Lactobacillales > Streptococcaceae > Streptococcus. Next base: position 26,861 of record CABREZ010000001.1, read on the forward strand.
ACCTGGGATGATTTTATCCCAGATTTTTTCTGGTTTACCTTCAGCTGCCAATTCAGCTTTGATATCTTCTTCAGCTTGAGCGACAACTTCGTCAGTCAATTGAGCTTTAGAACCATACTTCAAGTGTGGAAGAGCTGGTTTACCAACCATTGCACGGCTTTCGTTATCTTGGTCAATGACGTGATTCAATTGTGCCAACTCATCTTTCACGAATTGCTCATCCAATTCTTTGTATGAAAGAACAGTTGGTTTCATTGCAGCGATGTGCATTGAAATTTGTTTAGCAAGTGCTTCGTCTCCACCTTCGATTACAGAGATAACACCGATACGTCCGCCGTTGTGTTGGTATGCACCGAAGTGTTGTGCATCTGTTTTTTCAAGCAAAGCAAAACGACGGAATGAGATTTTTTCTCCGATTGTAGCTGTTGCAGATACGTATGCTGCTTCAAGAGTTTCACCTGAAGGCATTGTCAAAGCAAGAGCTTCTTCGTTGTTAGCTGGTTTACCTTCAGCGATGACTTTCGCAGTTGCATTTACCAATTCAACGAATTGAGCGTTTTTCGCAACGAAGTCAGTTTCAGCATTTACTTCAACTACTGCTGCAACGTTACCGTTCACATAAACCCCAGTCAAACCTTCAGCGGCAACACGGTCAGCTTTCTTAGCTGCCTTAGCCATACCTTTTTCGCGAAGCAATTCGATTGCTTTTTCGATGTCACCATCAACCTCAACCAAGGCTTTCTTAGCGTCCATGACACCAGCACCAGATTTTTCACGCAACTCTTTAACAAGTTTAGCTGTAATTTCTGCCATTTTGATTCTCCTATATTTTTTTAAAAATAGGAGAGCCGGGCTAAGCCCCGCCCTCCTAGGTAATTACGATTGTGATAATTAAGCGTTGTCGCCTTCTACAACTTCAACGATTTCTTCGATTGAATCTGCTTGAGTTTCAGTTGCTGCCAATTCAGCTTCAACTGATGCAACTGCATCTTCACCTTGGCGTCCTTCGATAACAGCGTCAGCCATTTTCGCAGTGATTAATTTAACAGCACGGATAGCATCATCGTTTGCTGGGATGATTACATCGATATCGTCTGGATCAGTGTTTGTGTCGACCATCGCTACAACTGGGATACCCAATTTCTTAGCTTCTTTAACAGCGATTTGCTCTTTGTGTGGGTCAACAACGTACATTACGTCTGGGATACGAGGCATATCTTCGATACCACCCAAGAATTTTTCAAGACGAGCGCGTTGTTTGTTAAGAAGTGCAACTTCTTTCTTAGGAAGAACGTCGAAGATTCCTTCTTCTTCCATGCGTTTGATTTCTTTCAAACGAGCGATACGTTTTTGGATTGTTCCCCAGTTAGTAAGGGTACCACCCAACCAACGGTGGTTGATGTAGTATTGACCTGAACGAACAGCTTCTTCAGCAACAGCTTCAGCAGCTTGTTTCTTAGTACCAACAAACAATACAACTGCGTCGTTTGCAGCAGCATCACGCATGAAGTCATATGCTTGGTCAGCGTATTTTACAGTTTGTTGCAAGTCGATAACGTGGATTCCGTTACGCTCAGTGAAGATGTACTTAGCCATCTTAGGGTTCCAGCGACGAGTTTGGTGACCGAAGTGTACACCAGCCTCAAGAAGTTGTTTCATTGAAATTACTGCCATGAGTAAATTCTCCTTTTTGTTTTTTTCTCCTCTCCCAGACGTCAGCTTGCAACACGACCACAAGGGCAACGGTGCCACAATGGTTCCGGGATGAGTATTTATTGCTTTACGCAACTTTATTAGTATAGCAGATTTAGAAGCTTTTTGCAAGTCATTTGAGAGAAATTCCTAGACTTTCCTGCTTTTCTTCAGGGCTCTCCCTCCTTCCTTTATGTTTTTCTGCACGATTCTCATTCTTTCCCTTTCATAAGCCTTTTGTCCGAAATTTTTTCTTGACCTTATCTGATTTTTAAGATAAAATAGAATATGTTGTGGCGGTATAGCCAAGTGGTAAGGCACGGCTCTGCAAAAGCTTGATCGTCGGTTCAAATCCGTCTACCGCCTTCACAAACAAATATCAATGAGCCCAGCAATGGGCTTTTTTTGATACCATCACTTGATCGGACTGCACCATCGCTCCTTTGCGAGCGATCCTGTTCTCCACTCATGAAAGGAAAAGATGATTATGAAAAAAGTTACCCTATATGCTCTCAGCATCCTCTCTTTTGCCATGCTCACCGCTTGCCAACCGGCTGCACCAGAGACTCACCAAAGAAAACCTCTTGTGAGCAGTTCTAAAAAAACTTCTAAAAGCTCAAAGAGTTCTAGAAGTTCATATTCTAAAAAGTCGAGTAGCAAAAAGGATTTTTCATCAGGCTTCGATAAGGATGATTCTTATAGCTCTTCAGATTCTAACACGCGCGAGGATACTAACTATACAATGAGCTGGATGGACCAAGGGGAAGCTCTTGAAGCTATCGGAGATATCCCCGAAATGCCAAAATGGGTTGCATTCAAAGAAATTAAAGTGGAGGCCCTCATTGGCAATGAGAACCTTACTCCTACTTCAAAAGAAGAAATCCTCAGAAAGTTGGGATCTGCTGACACTGATACTGCTGATGATCTCTATTGGCATGGAGATAACTTTAGTATCTTGATTGGATTTAATGAAAAAAATCAAGTATCTAACAAAATTGCAACCCTGCCTAACGCTAAAAAGGTTACGAATCTCAAGGATATTCAACCTGGAATGACAGCTAAAGAAGTCGTCGAAAAACACGGCCGTCCAGAAACTGTTTTCGTCTTTGGCTACGCGACTATCTTTAGTTGGAAGGGAGAAGACGGAAAAGACTACTCAGTTGGTTTTGACAAAGAAACAGTCTTCCAAATCTCTGAGCCTGCATAAGAATCCCTTCTCAACAAACACAAATCCTCCAAGACCAGCGTCTTGGAGGATTTCTTTCTATCAAGGGGAAGGCCCCTTTTTCATTCCTTACAATTCTGCAATTTGATTGAGGTTGACTTCTGCCACAGTGTCATTTCCAAACATGGTGATAATCATTTTCACCTTGTTGTTATCGATTTCTGTGATCTTACCAGTGTAGTCTGCAAAAGCACCATCGATAATGCGTACAGTATCTCCCACCTTCACATCAATATTGAAATCTTGAACCGTTTGTCCCATCGAAATCAAGATGTTGCGGATTTCGTCTTCCAAAAGGGGAGTTGGTTTTGAACGGTTCCCGTGTGATCCAACAAATCCAGTTACGTTTGGTGTGTTCCGAACGACAAACCAAGCTTCATCGGTCATGACCATTTCTACCAAGACATAACCAGGGAAACGATTTTCTTCGATTTCTTTTGTTTTCCCGTTCTTCTCGATTTGCACAGTTTGAGTAGGGATTTCCACGCGCAAGATGTTTTCCAACATGTTATATGTTTGTGCGCGTTGAAGAAGGTTTTCCTTCACTTTGTTTTCATATCCTGAGTAGGTCTGTAGGACAAACCAGCCTTTGTCAAAACTATCCATTTTTGTTTCCTTTCTTATCTACCAGAAGGTAATCGTTTCATCACGATACTAAAAAAAGCCTTCTGGCTCTTGTTTTCCTAGCTCCATTATAACATAAAACCGAAGAAAGCAAAGAAGTTTCTCTTGTTTTTCTTTAGCAAGATAAGAAAAAAAGCATCCACAGGGGACGCAAATTTATTTCTTTTTTAGAACATATCGATTAGCTTCAAAATACCTTTAGCCACTACTTGGTCAAACAAATAAATCAAAGCTACAAAAAAAGCGGTATACTCAATCACGGAGATAAAGTTTTTCCATCTTTCCTTGCGATTTGGCCAAGTCGTGTTTTTTAGCAAGACAAAAATATCTTTAAAAAATTTCACAACATTCTCCTATCTGGTTTCTTTATGAATTGTATATTTGCTACAATGTTTACAAAACTTGTTAACTTCTAGACGTTTTGGTTTTGGCGTCGCACTCAACTTGATTGAGTAGTTGCGTGACCCACAAACCGTACACGCTAGACTTGCTTTTTTTAATGCCATAACGCCTCCATCCATACTATTATAGCAAGTTTTCTACTATTTGACAAGCTCTTCCACTCTAAGGGAGCGCATTTATTTGGCTTTTCTCTATGATTTGGTACAATATAGAGGATAAAGGAGAAATTATGAAAAGCGATCATCTGAAAGAAAGTAAAAACATTGAAGACCGTCGCGAGCAAAGTGGCGGGAGCTACTCATCTGGCCACTCTGGTGGGAATTTAGGGGGTGGTATTTTACAGATCCTCCTCTCGCCTGGAAGCTTCAAGAGTAAACTAATCTTGATCCTGGTCCTCATCTTTTTGAGTGGCGGAGCTGGATTAAGCGGGCTCTTTGACCAAGGTCAAAGTACGCAGAACTATAACTCAGGACAAGTCACGCGCCAAAGCAATACCCAGGTGAGTGACGGAGATAGCAAATTCGTCAGTCAAGTCCTTGGAACTACTGAGGATTTCTGGGGGCAAACCTTCCAAAATGAAGGCCGAACCTATCACAAGCCAACCTTGGTTTTCTATACGGGTCAAACTCGAACTGGCTGTGGTGTAGGCCAAGCATCTGCCGGCCCCTTCTACTGTCCGACAGACCAAAAGATCTATTTGGACATCAGCTTCTACAAAGAGTTGACCACCAAATACAAAGCCAGCGGAGATTTTGCTATGGCTTATGTCATCGCTCACGAAGTCGGCCACCACATCCAAAACGAATTGGGGACTCTTCAGAGTTACCAGAAAGCCATCCGAGGGAAAAGCGAGACAGAAAAAAATGCCCTCAATATCCGTTTGGAACTTCAAGCTGACTACTATGCGGGTATGTGGGCTCGCTACATTGAAGAACGAGGCCTCATGGAGACAGGAGATATCGAAGAAGCGCTCAATGCTGCCCATGCCGTGGGAGATGATACCCTTCAAGAACAAGCCTATGGCTACTCCGTCCCTGATAGCTTCACCCACGGGACTTCTGAACAACGCATGCGCTGGTTCAAACGTGGTTACCAATACGCTGATTTTGAGCACGGAGATACCTTCAGCGTCTCTGACGAAGACTTGTAACAACCCTAAAACCAAAAGCCTTTCAGATTATCTGAAGGCTTTTTTGTTACTTTATCTACAGTTATCTATGCTTTATAATGGCCGGGAGTGTTTAATAGCTAAAGATGATTTCTATTTTATGAAATTATTCAACTTAATCTCAAAACTTTCCGCCGTGAGAAAAGTGCTTGAAACACTACGTTTCAAGCACTCGGGAGTTTTGAAGCCTTAGATTCAAAACTAAGTCATGGAACTTCTTCGAAGTTCGCTGACGTCCGTACTCACCTAAGGAAAGTTTCTAAGAAGACTGTGAATAGCAAGAAATCTTACCATCTTTTAAAGGTCTATTTTTTAGAATCCAAACCAACCTTTGAAAGTATCCCAGGCATTTTGTGCTTTTCCAGGAATATCTGCTTCATCGATAGCTTTTTTGGCATCGTCTACGATACCTGCAGCGCGTTCTTTGACCGTATCAAAGAAGCCCTTGTCCTCTTCTGGACTCTCTGTTTCTGTTTCTTGACCGACAGGGGCAATGCCATTTTCCTGGTAAGAATTTTTCTCATTGTCAAAGCTAGTTCCTTCTGTATAAGGAAGGACGCTATTGGCTACATTTCGGAAGATCACTGAGGCCGTCTCTGCACTGGTCCCTGTCAAATAGTGGGTTTCATCCGTCTTAGGGAATCCTAGCCACTGACTAATGACCACATCTGGCGTGTAGCCAATGACCCACTGGTCACCAGAGAGATCTGGGTTGAAGTCCGTTTCAGTCGTTCCTGTTTTACCAGCCATGGTATAGCCATATGGTGCTGCGTTGACACCCGTTCCGTTGGTAAAGGTTCCCAACATCATATTGGTCATCTTCTTATTGGCTGAGCTGCTGAGCACTCGTTTCGATTTTTGACTGTGGCTTTTCACGACCTGACCGCTGGCATTTTCAATCTTCGTAATGAGATGGGCATCGTTCATTACTCCATCATTGGCAAAGGTTCCATAGGCCTGAGCCATTTGAAGCGGATTGGTCGTCACGCCTGATCCCAGGGCTACTCCGAGAGATTTGTCCACATTGTCCATGTTGAGGCCAAATTTTTTCCCGTAATCAAAGACAGTATTGAGCCCCAACTCATTGGCTGTCGCTACAGCTGGCAGATTGAGAGATTCTGCCAAGGCTTGATACATAGGGACGGTCGGGCTACCTTGAATGCCGCCGTAGTTATCGACTGTATAACTACCGTAGACCTTAGTCGTATTGTCCAATTCTTTGTTGGTCGACCAGCCGTTGGCAACAGCTGGACTATACACGACGAGAGGTTTAATGGTAGAGCCAGGACTTCTTGCAGATTGAGTCGCATAGTTGTAACTTCTGAAGCCAACATCTTGGTCACTAGCCACGCGTCCAACGATAGCCCGCACTCCTCCGGTCTTAGGATCCAGGGCTACACTACCAGATTCTGCCCGCGTGCCATCTTCGGCAACTGGGAAGAGATCTACATTGTCGTAGATGACCTGCATGCTGGCTTGGTAATTCTGGTCCATCTCTGTATAAATCCGGTAACCATTCTTGATGATATCTTCTTCTGTTAGACCATATTCGTTGACAGCCTCGTTGATAACCGCATCAAAATAAGACGGGTAGCGATAATCTTCTGACTTGCCTTCATAGGCATCAATCAATTGGCCATGAATGTCGGCTGCGGCGGATTGATCTGCTGTGGCTTGATCGATATAACCAGCTGCGACCATATTTTGTAGGACCGTATTACGACGATTGGTCGCATTCTCGACAGAATAAAGTGGATTATAAATTTCTGGCCCCTTGAGCATACCGGCAAGGACAGCTGACTGATCCAAAGTCAACTCACTAGCGGATACACCGAAATACTTCTTAGAAGCATCTTCAATCCCCCAAACCCCATTTCCAAAATAGGCATTATTGAGGTACATGGTCAAGATTTCTTTCTTACTATATTTTTTGTTAATCTCGAGGGCTAGGAAGAACTCCTTGGCCTTCCGCTCAACCGTCTGATCCTGAGAAAGATAGGCATTTTTGGCCAACTGTTGGGTAATCGTCGATCCCCCACCAGAGCGACCGGCAGTCAAAATCGCCAGGAAGAAACGACCGTAGTTAATCCCACTATTTTTGTAGAAACTCCGGTCTTCCGTCGCAACAACTGCATTTTGCAAGTTTTCGCTAATGGCATCTAACTCAACGTAGGTCCCTTTTTGTCCCGTTAGGCTACCTGCTTGGTTCCCATCTTTATCATAGATGATTGTAGTCGCCTTGAGGGCATTTTGCAGATCTGCTACATTGGTTGTCTTGGCTATGTAAAAAAGATAACCTCCGACAATGAGACTAAAGGTCAGGCCAATCAGTAGGAAGATCTTCGTCAAGTGATACTTGCGCCAAAAGCGTCTGATCGGATGTTGGGAGTGAGATTTTCTCCGTGACTTGTCCGAGCGGCTATAGGTCGGAGCTTGCTCCTCCCCGTCCGTTGATAACTCAACCTCTTCCGCAATCTTCCTTGGTTTTTTTTCTCGTTGGAAATGACGAATCATTCCCTCCATTAATTCTTTTAATTTGTTCATAGTCCCTATTTTATCACCTTCCTAACGTCTAGACAAGAAAGACCTTCGCAAGAAAGGATACTTTTAGCTTTCTTTAAGGTTCCCGTCAAATCCACTCTATAGAGGGCTTCAGCAACTTGAACCTCCTTTCCTCTCCCCTCCTTCTCGCCTTTTCTTTCCTCTTGCTTTCTGATACAATAACACTATGCATTATACGATAACGATACCAAGCGCCTTGCCCGCCATGACGGTCAAAGAGGCACTTGAAGATTATTTTCTCATCCCACGAAAGATTCGCCATTTTTTGCGAACAAAAAAACATGTCCAAGTCAATGGGGAGACTGTCCATTGGCAATCCATGCTTGAGGCTGGTGACCAACTCACCCTCACCTTTGATCCAGAAGATTATGAAGAAAAGGATCTCCTAACAGGGGATGCTAGCCTGATCGAAACCCTCTATGAAGATGAGCATCTCATCATCGTAAACAAACCTGAAGGCATGAAAACGCACGCCAATCAACCAGATGAAATCGCCCTTCTTAATCATGTCTCTACTTATGTCGGAAAGACCTGTTATGTGGTTCATCGCTTGGACAAGGAGACCAGTGGAGCTCTTGTCTTTGCCAAGAATCCTTTTGTTTTACCCGTCCTGAATCGACTGCTAGAAGACAAGAAAATCCAACGAGACTATTGGGCCTTAATCCTAGGCAGCTTACCCAAAAAGCAGCTGGTTTATAAGGACAAATTGGGACGAGATCGCCACGATCGACGCAAACGCATTGTTGATTCTCGAAAGGGCCTCTATGCGGAAACCCATGTGACCAGCTTAAAGACTTTCAAACGCACCAGCTTGGTCAACTGCCAGCTCCAGACAGGTCGCACCCACCAGATCCGCGTCCATCTCTCTCACCATGGCCATCCGATCGTGGGAGACCCTCTCTACAACCCAGAAAGAGCTCCTCGTCTCATGCTCCATGCCCACCGCTTGCGACTCACCCACCCCTTTACCTTAGAAAAAATCCAAGTTGAGGCTCCTTCTGCAAGTTTTGAAAAAGGTTTAAAAGAGCAGACATCTCCATAGAGCCAAATTCCTGATGTTTGGATATTCTAATCTACTACATTACAGAATAATTTAAAAGAGAGTGAGACAGAAATCGGTAATTCGTTAGAATTCGATTTCTGTCCCACTCTCTTCTCTGTTATTTCTACATAGGTCCTAGTCCGTCGTTTCTTCAGTTGCGGCTGGGCTGACTTCTGTGTTTTCTGACTCTGGAGATGGAGTCTGAGCAGGATCTGAAGTTTCTTCCTTATTCAGATTAGAATCGCTCGTGGCAGGACTTTGAGGGGTTGGGGTTGCTTCGTCTGCTTCCACCGATGGAGCCGCTAGCAAATCATCTCGAAGGGCTTGGATCGCCTGTAACAAGGCTTTCTTGTCGCTCTTCGGATCAGCTAGTTGATCAAAGAGGGCTTCTAAGCGTTCAAACTGAGCATCACTGGCTCCTTTTTCAACCAATTGTTGGTGGAGAGCGATCAACTGGTTATAAATCTCTTGATAGAGGGCTACGTCTCCAAGTTGAGGTTCTTCTGTTTTCTTTTGCTTTTGTTGTTCAATCGTTTCACCAACTTCACGCAAAAGAGTTTTCCCAGTTGTCAAAGCCTTATCAGCATCTGGCTCTTGGCGCACCTGTTCCAAACGTTCTTCAAAAGCAGGACGTTTGCTTTCTTCTACTTGTGGCAAAAGAGAGGATATTTGATCTAAAAGGGCTGTCAGGAGATTCGAGCGTTGACGAGACTCTGTCTTTTCATCCAGGTCACCGTAGACCCCCTTGAGGAAGTCGTAAACAGCTAGATTATAGGATGGAGCATCTGCCCCCTTTTGATCCAGAACTGTTTTTTCAATTGGATAGGTTGGAGCATTTTCTTGGGACACTAGTTGGTCAATGGCTTGCTTGGCTTGGTAAAGCTCCATGAAATGGGCTTTTGAGTCCCAAGCTTCTTCAAAGGCCTGAGCCCGGTAAAGTTTCAAAGCAAGATCCGCTGCTGTCGCCCGCAATTCCGGTGTTAAGCGCGCATCACTTAAACTTTGGTAGAAATACTTGAGGTAGTCCACCGAAGTCACACCGGTCCGATCTTGCATCTCTTGAATGGCCTGCAGCAATTTTCCTTCTTGCTCCAATCGTTGACTATCCTTGGCTGTATAGGCTTCCTGCAACTGAGCAACGAGGCTTTCTTTCTTGAGTTGGAAGGCTTCGGTATCTAACAAGCGAACTTGTTCCAACAATTCCTGGTAGCGACGGTCCAAGGCAGTTTCTTCTTTTGGTTTGACTTCCTGGGTCGCATGAATATATTCCTTGTCAACTTGCTCAAGACTCGCCAAGTAGCCTGCTGTTGAATTGCTTGGGAAGTTTTTAACAGTTTCTAAGAATTGACCCAAGTTCAACTCAATCCGTCTTTGTTGCAGAGGGTCTGAAGCGTACAAAGTACGACTTTCTGCTAGGAGTTGGTTGACTTTGTCCTCTACAGCTTTCTTATCCAAGTCACCTTTCTGGTAAGCTGCTTGGATGGTCGGCAGACGGTGAGCCAAGTAGTCCGCCAAGCCTGCTGAGCGCACCTTGATATAGTGGTTATGGTCCCCATGCGGAATGACAAACTGACCATTCTCGATTTGCATCGTATAAGGGGAAATACCAGAGCGAAGCGCTGTTGCATAGAGCTCGTTGATAAAGTCTAGCTCAGGATTTCCTGTTTCAAGTGGAATCCGGACATGTTCCTTCCGAACTGCATAAGGGTGGATATGGGTTGGATCGTATTCTTGGTCTGGATTGTTAAAGACAAAGAAACCATTGGAAATCTTGATAGCTTCCCGAGGTACGCCGTAGGTCTGGCTAATGTATTGGATTTTTTCTTCATCCGAAGCATCGCGCGAATAGGTCGCCACATCATCTGTCAGTGGTTGCCCCTTGTCCTCTTCCTTCTTACCAGCTAGCACTGCCTCTGCAGCAGCGATTTCTTGAGGAGAAAGATCCTTCTTGTAGAAGTAATGGGCATGGTCTCCGTGAGCGACCATATAGCCCTCGTCATCCTTGCTGATGACATGATCTGCATGGAATCCATGATCGTGCTCATGGGCCTGTTCACCTTCATGATGATGATCATGATCGGCTTCATGCTCCTCATGGTCATGCTTGTGATTAGGATCCTCCTTCTCGTGGTCCTGGTCATGATCAACTGGTTTTGTGTCTGGGCTTGAAGGTTGAGTTGGCTTTTCTTCTGTTGTGACAGTCCCAGTTTGAGAACGAAGGACTTGATACTGGCGTGCCAATTCCCGCTCTAAAGGCGAAAGCACACTATAAGGGATAAAATGGAAGTGATTCCCATGCGGATACACCACTCCTTGCTCTGTCCATTTGGTAATTTTGCTTGGATCAAAGACAGAACCATCCGACTCAACATGGCGCTCTGAAAGTGGGGTATGCTGCAACTCTTTCTGTAGGCTTTCCAGACTTCGCCCTTCTGTCGTCACTGTTGGATGAGGAAGAGGAGTTGAAATCGCTGGAGTGACAGGTGCTGGAATCGGTTGATTCGGATTAACCGGTGCAGTCAACTGGATAGAAGAGGGCAATACAGGTTTTACCTCATTTTTCCCTCCTCTACCATTTAAGATAGATAAGGCAGCAGCTAATTCTCCAGCTGATAAGGCGCTCTTCGGAATAAAGTGGTAATGGCCACCATGAGGCACGATAAAGCCATCCCCGGTATCAGAAATCACATCCCCAGGATGGAAGACATAGCCATCATCTGTCCGGTAGCCACCTTGACTTGGCTTGGCACCTGCTGTTAGACTTGCTACTGTTTTCCCTTCACGTAGTGCCTGACTTGGCTGACTAAAATCACGAGTTTGCCCAGCATTTTGGACGCTATCTTTCGAACCTGAAACCAGCTCTCCTTTTTTCTGTTTGGCAATTTCCTCCACCGAACGGACATTCAGCGTATGTTGCGGATCGGTTAGATAAAGGTAGTAGGTCCCATCCTTCTTGATAATATAGCCATCTCGTACCTGTGTGACAATGTCTGATTGTTTCAGTTGGTAAGTGGGGTCCCGTAAAATCAACTCCTCACTAAAAATCGCATCGTAAGGGACCTTGCCATTGTAGTAATGGAAATGATCTCCGTGGGAAGTCACAAAGCCCTCGTCAGTAATCTTGACAACAATCTGCTCTGCCTGGGTCTTTTCCTTCGAGTTGACGGATTCAATGCTTTCTTCCTGCTTGTTTGAGCTACTAGCTGACTTTTTCTTGTCTCCTTGTAAATACTGCACCTGATTCTGATTCTTTTTGTCTTCCTTGACTGGTGCTTGCTGACTTAAGGCATAGGCACATAAACCAAGCCCTAGGGTTGCTACTAATCCAATTGTTCCTTTTTTCTTCATTCTTCTACTTACTCCTGTAATTCTTTGGCTAGGCTAGCCATATTTTCTTCTAGGTTCTCCAAGAAATCTTTGTTATTTTCTGGATCTGCTTCGAGAGGATCCAAGACCTTCACTTTTGCCCCTGTCGCCTTGGCAATGCTATCGGCCACCTTAGACGAGGTATGCTTCTCAACAAAGATGGTTTGAACTTGATAGTCCTTGACAAACTGCTGAATCTCAGCCAATTGACGGGCTGTTGGTTCCTGCTCAGGCGAGATCCCTGCAATTCCTAATTGTTTCAAGCCAAAGCGCTTGGCTAGATAAGAGAAGGCTGTATGCTGAGTCACGAAGGTTTTTTGTGTCACTTTTTCAAAGAGAGGCTGGTATTTAGCCACCAAGGCCTCACAGCGTTTTTCAAGCTTTTGGGCATTGGCCTCATAATAACTTTTGTTCTCTGGGTCAATGTTTCCCAACTCTTGGGCGATGATCTTCCCTTCTTCGGCAATTTTCAGTGGATCCATCCAGGTATGAGGGTCATACAAGTGTTTTGCATCCTTCCCTTCCGTATCCTCAATATCTTCTAAGCCAGCGACCTTATCCAATTCCATTCCTTTGCTGGCTTCGATGACCCGCAGTTTCGAGTCTTGCAAGCTAGGGTCTAGACGTCCAGCCCAAGATTCGAGCGTTTGAGAATGGTAGACGAAGACATCCGCATCATAGATTTGGGCTGTCTCCTTGGCCGAAGGTTCGTAATCATGAATCCCAGCACCTGACTGAACCATCCATACTTCGTTTCGATCGCCTGAAATTTCCTTCACCAGGGAATAGACAGGATAAAAACTCGTCACAATTTTGAGCCCCTTTTTAGTTGAGCCAGCTCCCGAACTTCTCTGGCTCCCACAGGCTACTAGCAGCAAGAGACAGATGAATCCAATTCCTAAGGCCCTTAGTTTCCTCCCGAGCATGTATAAATCCTTTCTTTTTCTTAATCGGTTTATTAAACAGTTAATTAACTAGTTAATGATAACGCTAATTTTTTAGTTTGTCAAGATTTTTTTGCATATTTTATCAAACAAAAAAAGTGGTCCTTAGGGAGCACTCTTCTATACTCTCGATTAATTAGACAAGATTAATCAATCCATGCGCTTATTTTTTCTTTTTTTTAAGGAGATAAGTTGCACTGCTAGCTACTACAAAGGCTAATACCAAGCTAATCAAGGAGATGGCGGTACCAGTGCTTGGCAAGATACCAACCTTCTTACTTGTTTTTTTAGATTCTGGTGTAACTGGCTCTGTTGGTTCATGTTTATTGGTCAGAACAACATTATCTTGACCATCATCGGTTTTCGTCACTTGCTAACCTGTTGGAACATCGACTTCTTCCACCGTATAGGTGATAGCTTCCCCCTGACATTTTTGTCCAAATCCGCAAATGATACCAAAAACCAGCCCCTTCATAGAGCTGGTTGTCTTTCTATTCTAGAAAAGTCCTTAGGCAAAAATGCTGAAGAATGGTGAACCTAATTTAGCATCGATTGGATCAGTACTTTTTACTGAGAAGATGTAATCAATAGAATGCCAACCATTGTTGGCAGGATTGAATGGATCTCTTACATAGGTTTTCCCGTTATCATATCCTTGTAGGACGATTTCATGCGTATACGGAGCATTGATAAAGATGCTTTCCTCAACTGCCGCAAGGACGTGTTTCCCTGATACTAAGGTTGCTGCAATTGCATCTTTCCCCGTAAGCATTTGGCTCCTTAAGCCCCAATGCTTAGTGGCAGCAACAAGTCCATCTGCGTCTGTTCCAGCTACCGCAATTTTATTAAAGGAATTGGTGTTGTAATACAGATAATCCGCTACTGTCGTCGGTAGCACTTCTCTTCCGAGAATATCCGTAAATGCCATCGCTAAAGAAGTTGGAACACACCCGGATTGGTCCATATTGCTCACACCATACCATTTTGCTCCCCAACGAGGGTCCCGTTGAGAATAATAAGCAGTTTGTGAGCCAACTTTGGGATTGCGAGGGGAAAGTTTTGTTTTTCCAAGGTTAAAACCTTCCACACTGTCATCTGTATAGTCTACATAAACATGTGTAGTATAGTCCCCCACTAGATTCCCATGATTAAAAGCAAGAATGTCAACATTGGTTTCTACACCATTTGGTTTCGTTGAATACCAACGAAGGTTTTCCTGATGAGGCTGTGACCAGACTGCTACTCGAATTTGCTTAATTTGTCGGCCTTGCGGAGCTTGATATACTGATACAGTAAATATCCCTTTTTGAGAATCGACATTTCTTATTACAGCCTGAGTTTTTGTTTTGGCATTCCGATTCTCTACCTGCACCGTCGTGCCACCGACACCAACCTGACTACCATCACCCTGGATATAGTACAAATGGACATGATAAGTACCTGTCGAATACTTATGGTCAGAAGCCTTCACGCTTACCTTGTAAGTCCCATCTGATTGACGAGTCGCTTCATACCAAGTCAAATCATCCTGACCATTTACCTCAGACCAGGTTGGCACTTGCACTACGCGGACACCTTTTGGACTATAGACATCACTGATAATGACATCGAATGTGCCATTATCCTTGTTATTGTTTTGGATCGTAATCGTAGCAGTTGGAGTTGATTTCTGAACTTCTACAACAGTCTCTGTAACATAACGGCGCTTGTTTTCTTGATCAATATAATGAACGTGAACTTGGTACTGTCCAACTGAGTTCTTGTGGTCACTTGCCTTGATCGTTGCTCGATAGGAACCATCAGATTGACGAACAGCTTTATGCCAGATTAAATCATCCTGACCTCCTACTACACTCCATGATGGAATCAAGACTTCTTTCAAGCCAGTCGGTGATACTACATTACGAAATACTGCGTCAAAGGTTCCTGTACTTGAGTTATTGTTCTCAATCGAAAGTATCCCTTGCGACTTAGATTGACGAACCTCTACAACAGTCTCTGTAACATAACGGCGCTTGTTTTCTTGATCAATATAATGAACGTGAACTTGGTACTGTCCAACTGAGTTCTTGTGGTCACTTGCCTTGATCGTTGCTCGATAGGAACCATCAGATTGACGAACAGCTTTATGCCAAACTAAATCATCCTGACCTCCTACTACACTCCATGATGGAATCAAGACTTCTTTTAAACCAGTCGGTGATACTACATTACGAACTACTGCATCAAAGGTTCCTGTACTTGAGTTATTGTTCTCAATCGAAAGTGTCCCTTGTGGCTTAGATTGACGAACTTCTACAACGGTCTCTGTAACATAACGGCGTCTATTATTTTGATCAAGATAATGAACGTGTACTTGGTACTGACCCAAAGTGTTCTTATGATCACTTGCTTTGATTGTTGCTCGGTAGGAACCATCAGATTGACGAACAGCTTTATGCCAAACTAAATCATCCTGACCTCCTACTACACTCCATGTCGGAATCAGAACTTCTTTCAAACCAGTCGGTGATACTACATTACGAACTACTGCGTCAAAGGTTCCTGTACTTGAGTTATTGTTCTCAATCGTTACGGTGCCACTTGGTTTTAAATCCTCTGGTCGTTTTCCAATAAAAACATTTGTCACGGTCCCGCCAACACCCGTCATCTGTCCATTATTCTGAACATAGTAAAGGTGGATATTGTAAAGACCAGTTGAGTTTTTATGGTCCGACGCTTTTACACTGACGGTATAGGTCCCATTTGCTTGACGGTTGGCTGTATACCAAACAAGATCGTCTTGACTACCTATTTCTGACCAGATTGGCACAGAAACAGCTTGAACACCATTTGGTGCTTTGACGTTTGAGACCACAACGTCAAAACGACCCACCATACTATCATTATTTACAATACTGATATCGCCACTTAATTTCCCTTCTGTCGGGTCAGCTGCAGGTTTTGCATTAGCTGTAAAGCGACCTGTATAATCCACACTTTGGTCTAAGAGATGTTTTCCTGGAAGCAATTCCGCTTGAGAAGTGAATTGCCATGCACCTGCTTTCCCATTGTAACGCAAGCTTTTCGCATCATTTACAGATAGTTTTGGAGAAGGATATTGAGCAACCCAGAAATTCTGAATACCAAACTGAGCAGTGTTAACAGGGCCTTTCTTACGAAGGTTATTTTCATCCAACCAGCTAGCACTAGTATAGAACATCAGGTTACTGTAGCCATTTTTTCGCATTTCATCTACCCACGCTTGGGTATTCTGATTAATGTTTGGTAGCATCTCAGCATCTTCAAAGTCATTGACCATGAGGGTGTTCTTTGGAAGATTCAAACGTTGCGCAGCCGCAATATAGAATCGTGCCTCTGCACGCGCTGCTTCCTCAGAAGTATAGCGTGAGAAGTGGTAGGTCGATACTTGCAGACCTGCCGCTTGAGCATTGCGAATTTGATTTTCAGCATTCGGGTTCTTGTACCAGGTGTCTTCAGTCAATTTAACAACGACACCTCCCACACCTTTATTAGCTAGAGTACGATAGTCTCCAATGCTAATATCTCCATTATGACTACTCACATCAACGAAGGATTTTGGCTGGACCGCCACATCCGTCGAGCGATCTGCTGGAGCGTTTGAACCCGTATTGAAGAAGGTAGTGCTTCCCGTTACTGGTTTCGCAGTTGTCTCAGAAGATGAGATAGATTGTTCTTCTGAGATAGACTTTGTATCTATCTTTGGCTCGTCTACCTTCGTAACATCTGAACTATTGACTGGAATCTCTGTTACTGGAGCTGGACCCTCATATTGATGTGCCCCTACTTCTTGTTTTTCCTCAACAACTGGTGCTAAGCTAGCTTGTTCCGTTACTGCTTCACTTTCAGTGACTGCCGATTCTTTTACTCCCACTTCATCAGCATGGGCAACTTGGACAGAGGCGGCCATCAAGACAGCTGCACTTGCAACATAAATCAAATCTTTTTTTCTCATTGTTATTCCCTATTGCTTTATTTTATGCTTTCCCTATTCTACCATACCAAGTCTCCTAGGAAAAGTTTTATGAGGCAAATTTTAAAAATTAGTGACAATCAACAAAAAAGAAAAAAGAAGTCTAAAACTTCTTTCCTCTCTTACATATTCAATTGTCTTAAAGCTTTGGTCAGATAGAAACCTTCGCGAAGCTTTTTTCCAATTCGTTTCGCATTTTCGAGAAGGAATTGGTAATCTTCTTCGGATAAATGTTCAATCACTTGAGATAGGTCGTGCAAAGATTCAACCGCAAGCCCGCATTGATTTTGTAATACAAAGTTCGAGAGAGCAGATTGCTTCCAAACCACTAAAGGGAAACCAGCCGCAAGGTAAAGAGAAGCTTTATGAGAATTATTAAAACGTAGATAGTTGCCGTAAGTACCCTGACAAGTTTCCGAACTATCCCCATCCCACACTAAGCCAAAACTACCTTCTAGAGCTACCGGTAGATCATCAGGCATAAAGGCCCCAAAGTAAGTGATGTTATTCAAAGCACGACTTTCATCATACCCAACCCCATAGAGATTATAGGCAGGACTCTCTGGCAAACTATATAGATAGCCTGATTTTGTTGGGTTTAAATTCCCAGCAACAATGATTGCTTGTTCTTTTTGAGGAAGAGACTTTTCTTGAAAATTTGGAATCAAATAATCAAAAATCTCTAAACTAACCATTTTATCAGCTGGAAATCCTTGATTAGCTAAAACGCTCTTCATGATGTCATTATGAACAATAATCCCATCCACAGACATTAAAGCTTTCTTCTCTTGGAAATAGTTTCTCAATTTATGTCTCAATTTCACTTCAGAGCCTGCAGCATGGCGCAAGGTTTCAATGTCGTGAATCAAGAGATAGAATTTCGCTCCTCTTTTTTGTGCCTGCTTGATGAGCTGTGCAATGAAAAATGTATGATGGATAATTGGAAACTGAATGACCAATTCATCCCCTGAACCTAGTTGATCAAACACAGATTTAGTTGCACTATATTTGTGTTGTTGGGCCTTAAAGAAATTCATCTGATACCAGTTGTCAACCTTAATCTCTAATCCCTTATACCCTTCTGAAATCAGAATGGCTTCCACGTCATTTCGCGCCTTACTCCCTGCATTTTTTTCATGTTGATTATGAAGAAATGAATCTTTCAGATAATATCTCACTTTTCTCCCCTTCACTAGACCTATCTCTATATGCTTCCAAGTTCTTTCTCAACGACTTCTAGAGCACGCTCAATGACCACGTGCATGTCGTAGTATTTATAGTCTGCTAGGCGGCCACAGAAGATGACCTTGTCATTTTTAGCGGCTTCTTCTTGGTATTTGGCAAACATCGCATTATTCTTTTCATCATTGATTGGATAGTAGGGCTCATCGCCTCGTTTCCAATCAGCTGGGTATTCGCGAGTAATCACCGTCTTCGGTTGAGTTCCATACTCGAAATGCTTGTGCTCGATGATCCGAGTATAAGGAATTTCACGCTCGGTGTAGTTGACCACTGCATTTCCTTGATGGTTTTCCTCATCCAAGACTTCATGTTCGAATCGAAGACTGCGGTATTCCAACTCCCCATGTTTGTAATCAAAGTATTGGTCAATCATTCCTGTGAAGACAATTTTTTCAGCTGATGCTTCTAACTCTTCACGATTAGCAAAAAAATCAACCCCAAGCTGCACTTCTACATCTCCCAACATGTTTTCAATGATGACATTATAGCCACCGATTGGAATCCCTTGGTAACGGTCGTTAAAGTAGTTATTATCAAAGGTCAAACGCACTGGGAGGCGCTTAATGATGAAAGGAGGAAGGTCCGTCGCAGAACGTCCCCATTGCTTCTCCGTATAACCTTTGATCAACTTTTCATAGATATTTGGACCAATCAACTTGATTGCTTGTTCTTCCAAGTTCTTAGGCTCAACATCCTTCATATCCGCCGTTTGTTCCGCAATCTTATCTTTAACTTCTTGAGGAGTCTTGGTTCCCCACATAGCGTAGAAGGTGTTCATGTTGAAGGGAAGATTGTAGAGGCTCCCCTTGTAGTTAGCCACCGGTGAGTTGATATAGTTGTTAAATTCAGCAAACTGATTAACATAGTCCCAAACTTTTTTGTTTGACGTATGGAAAATGTGAGCACCATACTTGTGGACGTTGATACCTTCCACATTCTCACAGTAGATATTTCCACCAACGTGATCGCGCTTGTCAATCACTTTTACTTTTTTACCACGTTTTGTAGCTTCGTGTGCAAAAATTGCCCCCGATAAACCAGCACCAACAATCAGATAATCGTACATTTTGAGCTCCTATTTATAATTTAACAATTCGATTGAAATAGGGAATTTTTATTAATATTCCAACTACAATGAAACTGACACTTAATGTGAAGATGAGAAAAAGCAAATTTGCCCCTGCAAAACTAAATCCTACTAATTTCTCCCATACTTTCATAGCATATGTATGTATAATAAAAACACCCATAATTTGATTAGAAAGATAAATTATCCATCTGTTCTTATCTGTATTTAAATCAAATGTGAGTACGGTCAAAAAAATTCCTAAACTTACAATTTTCACAAAAATACTATCATAAAAATATTCAGCATAAAGATTATGGTGAATCCCCTTCGCTAGCACATATAAGATAAAAGGTGAAATAAATAGTAAAACTAAAGTTACTACTTTCATCCAATTCTTAAAGCAATTTCTTAGAGTTGCTAAGTTAAATTGCGCTATAAAACCACCTAAAATATAGTAGAAAAACCAGGTCCATAATCTAAATGTCTGTATAACATAAACTTGCACTGGCTTTTGAAGTAAATAATTTGTCAGCTCAAGTACAAAACCGATAATTACTAAGAGAGATAGAGCCAACAAATACCGATTTTTTGATTTTAGAAATTTTTTCAAAATTGGTAGACACAAGTAAATAAGAATTAAAGCACCAAAAAACCAAAACTGGAAAAAATAACCTCTTTGTAATAAAGAACCCAAAACTTTTTTTATTGGGTTTTGTGAAAAATCCCTCTTATAAATCCAAATGATTAATGTCCATATCGATACTGTTACAAGAATCCATTTTATTTTTTGTAGGATGTATGAATAGCTTATTTCATTTTTTCCCAATAATAAATAACCATTTACCATAAAAAATAGAGGAATTGAATAGGTACCTAAGTAATATAAATATGTTAAATAATTCCAAGGTCCAGTTTCTTTAAATCCTGGCATTGTAGTATGGAGTAATACAACTCCTATACAAGCCATAATTTTAAGGAAATCTAGGTTTATATTCCGTATTTTCTTCATTTCGATTATTTTCCTATTATTTGTTTTATTTCACCCATATTTACTACTCTAAGACATATTACTGTGATAAGATAAATCAATCCGCCAAGCACCGCATAGACTAAAACATTTAAAGTCGGTGTCAAATGTAAAATCGGTTTTAAAAGTAACAATAAAGCATACATAACAGCTGAAGCCAAAAAGATCTTCATCATTGGACCCATAATCGGCACTTCTTTAAGATAAGTTCGTGTGAAGTAGAGTTGAATCCCCCATACCAAGGCTTCTGTCAGTACTGATACAATCGCAGCTCCAATAAATCCCAGTTTTGGTAGGAAAAGTAGGTTCAATCCGACACTGACAATGGCAGGAACAGTGGTCGAAATCATAAATTCTTTATTTTTATTGTGAGGGATCAGAATTTGAATCCCCATGATATTGGTCCATCCGATAAAGAACATTCTAAAAATCATGATGGCAATGGCATAACGCGCATCCTGGAAGTCCTTCCCTAGAAAGAATTGAACAAAGTCATCATTGACGATTAACATACCGGCAATGATGGGAAAAATGACCAAATTATAAATCAAAAAGGACATTTGGTGCATCTTATTAACCGCCTTATGGTCCCCTGAGGATAAGAGGCTCGATACCCGAGGCAACATGACGCTGCCCAGCGAGGTCACTAAGGTCAACAAAATATTGACGAGTTTTAAGGCCTGGTCGTAAATCCCCACATCCTTTGTAGAGGCAAGAGCTCCCAGCATGGTCCGGTCAAGGGTGACATAGAGGGAAATGGCAATCTGCGGTAAAAAGAGCAAAATGACTGGTTTTAAGTGCACCAGTGCATAAGCCATATCAAAATGGGCTTTCCCAATAAATTCACGGGCAGGTAGCCACATACTGAGCTGACCTAAGAGCTCAAAGATAGTGAGCAAGAATACATAGAGATAAAGATCATTGGCAGATTTGACAAACAAGAAGATGGAGATGACTCCAACCAGTTTGACCGTGATATTTCGAACCGTAATCTTGCGAAAATCTTCTAATCCCTGAAAAAGCCAGGAAATGTCGAGTCCCTTTGAAACCAAGCTAAGTCCTAGGATATAAGCGACAGGATTTTTCATGGAAGGTAGGGCCGCACATAAAAGAACATAGAGGGTAAGAGATAAAATCGTTGCCCCCAACTGGAGGGTATAAATCCCCCAGAAATTCTTTTGGATATCTTTCCGGTGCCCCGAAATCTCCTTAGTTCCATAATTTGCCACCCCTAGCGTCGCCAACAGGATAAAATAGGTGACAATGGAGTTGAAATAGCCGTAGGTCCCCAAATCATTTGAATTAAAGACCCGTGTTACATAAGGGGTGGTAATAATCGGCAAGATAATCACCAACAACTGGTAGGAGAGATTATAGGCGTAATTTTTAAGAACTTTCATAAGGGTGTAACTTGTCTTAATCTTTCTTTTTAACTGGACTTAACTCAGTTTATTCAATTTTATTATCTGGATTCATAATAAACAATCGACTAATAAACAAAATTAATGGAGAGTAGCGAAGAACCAACATCTGAGGATCGAACATCCCATGGATGATCATAATCCCTAAACAGGCAAGTACGATATCTTTTCGAATGGTTACGAAATATTTCATAACTTTAGTAAGAGTCAACAACATGAAGGCACTGACGATTAAACCATCAATAACCAACAACTGCACAAACGAGCTATCTATGAAATTATAATTACTAGTAAAATTCCCGAAAATATCTAAGAGTGTGAATTTAATATGTTGTCCTAACCAAGATACTCCAAAATTGCGGAAGCCCTCTACACTTAACCGTAGCCGATTATGTGTAAATTGATCTACAAAATGGAATAAATTCCCAGATGAATAAAAACAGAAATATAAGGTAATGATTAAAGCCAAAATAAAACCATATTTTGCTATTGTTTTCATCCAGAAGTGTCCAATAATAAAGTCTTTTTTTATGATTTTCAGACTAAACAACGCATATGTAAGTATTAAAATACTTAAGTAAAATGGACTAGTTGTCGAAGTTTGTTGGTACATATAAATCGTGGCCAAAAGCAAGGAAAGTAATTCCATGTAAGAAATTTTTTTCCCACGAAACATTAGATAACTACACAATGCAAAAATAATCTTTGTGAAGCAAACGAAACATAATTAAACCCTAGACTAAAACGATAGCCACCATCTGCCCTCATGAACATATTCGAAATCACGCCCATGTTGCTAGCAAAAATCGTCAAAACAAGGACTAGAAATGTGGCAAAAGAGAAAGTTCCTAATAACTTTCTGAAATCTATATCTCTAGCAGAAAAAACAAGTAAAAGAACATTTAAATCAAGTAACCCCTCTCGATTTTTTGCAACTATAAACATAGAAATAATGAACAATACTGCTATTAACAGTTGGTCCCAATGAAATCTAAAGTGATACAAGCTTCTTGGAAGATTCACCAACTCTTTTATCAAAATCATAGCAATTGTGAAATAGAGGACGATCCTATACAATGATAAAGAGCCCTCTAATCTAATAAAATAAGTAGTTGTGACTAATGACGTGACAACAACCCATATAAATAAGGTGATTAAATAAATTTTTTCTGATATAGTACGATTGTTCATCACAATAGTCATCCAACCCTTTCAATCATTTAATTAAAAATATTTAAAACTTTACAACTCTCTATTATCAAATATCAAAGAATTGAACTTACCCATTTGATTAAAATCTGTATTTCTTTAGAAAAATAAACATCGAAGCATTCAGGTTTCCAGTCTTAAAATAAATCATACATCCTACCAGAAACAAGAGAGGCGCAAAGATGAGAAAAGTCAAAGAGTACTCTTTAACATAAAGAAAACGAACTCCTAAAAAGGGAATAACATTAGGGATACGAAGCAAGAGAGATGCTAACATCGAAGTGTTAAGAATGTCCATAGATATAACTAATATTAGAACCACTGCCATTAACAGTTTATCGCGTTCTATCTTTAACATTTTTTTCCTTTTCTAATCTCAAGCCTCTCATATTTTACTGAGACTTTTTTATTTTTTTAAAACGATAATACAAACCCGGAGTCAAAGATAACATCATGTAAATTACCTTGTTTTTCAGGCTAATCCGCTTATTTTTCATAACTCTACCTAGGTATGGACGAATTTTTCTTTGAATTCGAGTTATTTCCTCTCTAGAAGAATCAGTTATTAAAATGAAAATGTGGAGACTGCCGATGAATAAACGAGCAATGATAGCATCTTCTAGATCTTTATTATCTGAATAGCACTTCTGGACAACATCCTCCAAATGGTTCATAGAATGATAAAAATCATAGTGCTTACTATTGAAGTTTGATAAGGTAATACTGTTTGGTCTACGATAATAATGGTAGATACCTAAATCAATAACGCAAACCGATTCCACTTCTTTCAAGTAGTCACTGATTACATATAAGTCTTCATAGATTTTTCCTTTTGGATAGGGGTGTTTTTCTACGATATCTTTTGGAAAGAGTTTCGCCCAGGCAGAGACAGTAGCTATTGTACCATAGAGCATCTCTATCAATGTTTCTTCAGAAGAAAGAAGGATAGCTCTCGCTAGCATTTCTTCATTTATTTGGTAATTTTGATATGATTCATGATCGTAAGTGTCCTTTCCCTTGCCTGCGACAATACGAGCGCCTGTACGTTTCTGAAGTTTTATCAAAAGCTCAAGGGCACAAGGTTCAAAATAGTCATCTGGATCCAAAAAAACTATCCACTCCCCTTTAGCTTTAGCTACACCATAATTTCTAGCATCAGACAGACCACCATTTTCTTTATGATAGGCCGATACCCAGGTATACTCTCTTGCATATTGATCGCATAGTATCCCGGAATGATCCGTGGAGCCATCGTTAACTAAGATTACTTCAAAATCTTTATAGGTTTGATTGACCAAGCTTTCCATAGCATAGCGAAGATAGGTCTCCACATTGTAAATGGGTACAATTACCGAAATCATATTTTCTTTTCTTTCTCTTACTCAGTTAGATATTTAAAGCTCAAATGAACTTTTTTCTGGGAAAAGTTGATTCATAGCTTTTATAAAGTCCACCATTACTCTCTCTTCATCTTGAATATTGAAACCATCATTGATACACATAATTCTATATTTTCCGGAATGTAACAGTTTCCAAAAATCAGGACCTGCATGATCTAGAGAAAATAACCCCCCCAATTTAGGATCAGCAACTTCATATTTCCCACTGGCAATCTGCCAGTATTTAAAGAGCCAAATATTGGTATCAGATGGATTTCTAAAACGACTAGCAGATGTTTTCTCCAAGATAGCAGTTTCTTTCTCCCATACCAACTCCATGGTCGACTTTAAGAGGGGATGCGTCAAATGATTTTCCCAAAAACCACAGATAAATTTACTATTTCTATAGAGTAGGCTCTTAACGATATTTTTTAAGCCTTGCTTGAAAGATAAAAATTTGCCATTTTTAAGAATCTCGTCCCTACTAAAATAACTGGTTACAATTTCCATATCGTTCACTTGGAAATGCCCCGTACCGTAACGTTCTGGGACAATCGGTGATAAGGCTGTATTATACTTTGGCAAGCCGTCTTCTGAGAAGAAATCCGTTGGTTCAACTGGAGCTGTGAGATAAACATCATCATTAAAAAACACAAACTGTTCAGAGAGTCCAGGAATTCGATGGATATTGCTCTCGATAGGATTCGCAGAAAAAACAGGTAGATATTCCTTACGGATGATATCTGAATGATCGACTAAAATCAATTTTTCGCTAGTAATATTTAACCAAGACGGTTTTTGTTGGTCAGTAACGAGATAGACCTTATTGACCCAAGGAGCAAACTTTTCTACCCCTCTAAACCAGTATTTAAAGGTTCCCCAATCACGATAAGCCTTGACCGAATTCATACTTTTTTTTGAAGTATCTATTGACTTAGAGTATTCAGCCTTTTTAGCTTGCCAAACAGGATCCCCACCGTCTACCCAAATAACAACAAAATCTATTTTATTCATAATCTTAATTTTCTATATCTTATACAAATCTGAGAAATTCTTGATATAACTCTCCAACGAAAATAACTCTTTTTGACGTTGGACAGAGGTATTACCAAATCGCTCTCTCTTCTCGCTGTTCTCTGCTAATTCTTGGATAGCCTTAGACAATTCTGCAGGCTGATTCGGTGTAGCAAGAAGACCGTTTTCGCCTTCTTTAACCATTTCACAGACACCACCATGACGGTAGCCGGCTACAGGTTTGCCACAAGCCATGGCTTCTAGGACGACTGTTGGTAATGGATCTGGATTGGTACTTGGCAAGACAAAAATATCAAACATATTATAGAGTTCTGTCGTCTTGCTATAATAGTCAATTCGCTTGATTTGGCTAGCTACCGGTGAGTCTGATATAGCCTTTTCCAACTCATCCACGCGCCACTCCTCCCCCTCAAAAGCACTACCTGCTAAAAAGGCTACTGCTTTTGGATTAGCCTGTAAGATTGGAGTCACAGCTTCTAGGAAGTCTCCTTGCCCTTTCCAAGCATTCACTCGACCAACCATACCGATAACCAAAGCATCCTGAGAGATCCCAAATTGGTCACGAACAGCGCTAGCATCGATTTTATGATAGACGGCATTGTCGACCCCATTATAAATAACTTGAACTTGGTCATCGTTGACATAGCGAGACTGTTTGACATGATTAGCAACGGCATTTGAAACTGTCACAATCTTATCTGCATAGCGCCCCATCAAAAAGTTGATAAAATCTGAAATGGCTTTTGGTTTGACGATAATTTCATGCACATGCCAAATCAAAGGAAGTTTCAACTTCCGCTTGAGGTAAATTCCTTCCAGTACAGCAGTCGTATTGTTGTGAATAAGGGTAATCCCATTTTCCTTGGCATAGTTGGCAATTTGTTTTGAATAACGATTATAGGAACCAAAGTACTCAAGGATTCCTTTTGGATTAAAATATTTTCGGCGTAATATTGGGTAATCAATGACTTTAACCTTAGCACCGACCTCTTCTAAAGCACCCACTAAGACACCGTCGTTGGGTAAAATAACGTGTGCTTCAAAAGCATCTTTACCCAATCCTTTAATAAGCTCCAACAACACCTTGTCAGCACCATACATTTCTGCACCAGCATGGAGATATAATATTTTCTGCATTTCTAACCTTTAAATACTTTCTCATAGTCTGTGACAATCTTTTCCCAAGTAAAGGCTTTTGCGATCCGTCGGCTTGATCTTTGATTGAGATCTTCGATTGCTTGAGCGTCCAATTGTTCAGCCTGATCAATGACATGGGCCAATTGATCTTTCTTCCAATAAAGTGCTCCATCTTCACCGACTTCACGGTTAAAACCGACGTCCAACAAAAGGTTGAGTTTAGTAGACTCAAGAGCTTCAAGAAGAGATGGATTAGTACCACCTACTTCATGACCATGGAAATAGGCAAAGGCATGTTCACGAATGTATTTGAGCAATTCTTGATCATAGACCGTCCCGACAAACTTCACTCGAGAATCTTGATCAAATCCTGTATCTTTACGCAACTGTTCATAGAACTTATTTTGCTCTACATTGGTAATCAAGACAAAATCTTTTTTGGAACTAGACTGCATAAAGCCACGAATCATGGCTTCATAGTTGTTTTCCGGTACAAAACGCCCTACGACAAGATAGTAGTTTCCTTCGGAGACTTGCTTATCTGCAAACCACGTCCGTACTTTCTCGTCCTCATTGCTCAGACTGGACTTACTTGTTTCTGTTCCATAGGCGATATAGGTCGTCTGTGGCTGATACTTAGCGTAGTCCTTTTGAATATAGGACTCGATATTCTTGCTATCGCAGATCAAAAGATCGGCGTGTTTAACCATGAGTTGTTCAGAAAACTTCCAGTATTTACGGACTGGAAGACTCCACTTCGCACGAAGCCATTCATGTCCATCCGGATTGACCATCAAAGCCCCTCCAATCGCCTTGATTTTCTTCTTGATACCAGCGATAAAAGGGCCAATCCGACATGCCAAAACATAGAAGATAGGGGCTTGATCCTTGTTTTCTTTTGCGATTTCAATAGCTTTATTGAGAGCTGCAATATCATAAGCAATAGCACGTGCAGGACCGATATTAGGGACATCAATGTTGTAGCAAATTGCGCCGTTATGTTCAAAAGTATCTGCAGTAATCCCTGATTTTGCAGAATTCTCCCGCATACATGCCACATAGTACTGAATCTCTCGATCTTGTTGGCACTCTGTCAGCTTTTCGACAAAAGTTTCAAAACCACCATATTTCGCTGGAATTCCCTTAGAACCAACGATATAAACTGACTGTTTCATTTTTCTCCTTACATGGAAAGGACGAAGCAGGAATTTCCTACTTCGCTCCATCTCGTTTAAATACAACTTTGATCGTTTTCAGCAAGATTTTAATATCTGACCAGATGGTCCAGTCATCGATATAGGACACATCTAAGCGAACCACTTCATCAAAGTCTGTAATTTCGCTACGTCCACTCACTTGCCAAAGCCCTGTAATTCCAGGTTTGAAACTCAAACGACGTTTTTGTTCTGGAGTATACTTCTCATACTCATCCACTGTTGGAGGACGGGTTCCAACTAGGCTCATATCACCTTTTAGGACATTAAAGAATTGTGGCAGCTCATCCAGACTGGTCTTGCGGATAAAGCGACCAATCGGCGTAATCCGAGGATCATTATCCATCTTGAACATACCACCGGTCATGGTGTTTTGATCCATCAATTCTTTTTTCCGTTCTTCTGCATCGACATACATGGAACGGAACTTATAAAACTTGAAATAGCGGCCATTTTTCCCGACCCGCTTTTGGGCGAAAATAGCCGGTCCTCCATCCTTGCGAATCAAGGGCACCAATACAATCGCCACCAAGCCGCATAGGAGCAAGCCCACCAAAGAACCACATATATCAATTACACGTTTCGCGGTCACATGACTAGGTTTGTAGAAGTTGGTCGAGAAGGTGACAACATTGAGGCCAGCTACTTCGCGAATTCGTTTGTTGCCGGCAAAGTTTAAATCAAAAGCATTGAGGTTGACGGTAACGTCGATCCCCATGGTCTCAAATTGTGAGACATACTCCCCAATATCATACTCTTCACTTGGAAGATTGAGAAAGACTTCATCTACCACTTCATAGGTCGCATAGGCCAACAGGTCTTCCTTTGGAACAACCTGAACAGAGGGGTGTTGAAAGTCTGGCCGGTCTAATACAGTGACCGCAACCACTTCCCCTCCGCTATCATTGGACGAAAGAAGTCGATCCAGGACTTTATCCAGACGAGAATTCGCTGTAATCAAGAGAATCTTGTGACTTCCTTTGAGACTGTAATAGAAGCGACGCCAATACCGTTTTATGAAGTAATTCATTAAATAAAGGACAAGAGTCAGAAGAAACAGAAAATAAATCATCCCCCGGCGCGAGAGGGAGAACTTCTCCTCCAAAAAGAAGCTCGAAAAACTGATGGCTAACGCGAAGCACAAGCTGTATTTCAAAGTTTGTAAGAATTCAACTAGATGCCCACGTTTGAAGTAATCTTGGTTGTAATCACTGACGTAGAAGGCTACGAAATGCAATAAATACAGATAGAAAATTGTATTAGAGTGGATTTCTGTCTCTGTCACAAAACTAAACAAATAAGCCACAACTAAGACTGGTAAGCTTTGGACAAAGGACAAAGCAAATTTGTGAAATCCCCTTCCTTCTGTCATAATATCCCGATCCTATTCTTTATCTTTTTTTCCCGTAATTGCCATAGTTCCCGTAATTACCATAAGAACCATATTTTTCTAATTGAATATCAAATTTATTGAGGACCACTCCTAGGAATGGTGTCCCCGTCTGCTCTAGTTGCTCTTTGGCCTTTTGAACAGCCTTGCGACTAACAACTCCTGTTGCTGTCACAATCAAGCTACCATCACAGCGTTGAGCAATAATCGCCGCATCAATCACCATCCCAATTGGTGGGGTGTCGACAACGATATAGTCATAGTGATTGCGGAGCGCCTCAATGATGACCTCGAAGTTTTTACTTTGCAAGAGACCCGTTGGATTTGGAGAAACCTGCCCTGACAGGAGCACATCCAGTTTTGGATAATCTGTCGTCGCAATTGCTTGCGAAATCTCACTCTTCCCAGAAAGTACTTCTGTCAAACCAGCAACACGACCTTGGCTCTTGAAGACACCTGTCATGACCGAGTTACGGATATCCGCATCGATCAACAAGGTACGATAGCCCGCACGCGCAAAGGCTGTCGCCAAATTCGTAGAAATGGTTGATTTTCCTTCGTTTGGTTGCACAGATGAGATGGCAACGACCTTAATATTGGTCCCACTCAACTGAATATTGGTACTCAAGGCATTAAAATACTCTTCAGCCTGAGTCATCGCTGCTAATTTGCTTTTTACAATTTCTAAGGTTGCCATGAATTCTCCCTCTTACAGTTTCTTCACACTAGGGATCACACCTAATAGAGTGATGCCCATCACTTCTTCGACATCTTCTGGTTTCTTCACACGGTCATCCAATACCTCTGACAAGATCACCAGGATGGAAATCAAGACACCCCCAAGGACAAAGCCAATAACGACATTTCGCTTAATATTTGGTGAAGAAGGGTTTTGCGGTACGACAGCCTCGTCCAAAGTCGTCACATCCGATACCTTGGTCACAGCAATAATTTTTTCGGCCGCTACATCTTTCAAGCCATTCGCGATACGAGCTGCTTCTTGTGGGTCTGGGTCTGAGGCTGTGATGGACAAAATCCGAGTATCCGCTGGAACTGCCACTGAGACTTTCTTAGCAAGCTCTGCTGGAGTCATTTCCAACTTCAACTCTTCAATAGCCTGGTTCAAGACATTTTGAGAAAGGATAATCTCGCGATAGTCTTTAACCAAGTAGGATCCCGCTTGAAGATCTTGGTTGGTCAAGGCATTGTTTTCTTGGTTCTGACGGCTGACCACGTAGATACGACTGGTACTTTGGTAGATTTTCTTCGCCACAAATGCGCTATACCCTAGGGCACCAATCGCAAATAGCAAGGCCGTAATCAGAATTGAGAATTTACGACGCCATAAGGTTTTAAAGAGGGAGACCACATCCAATTCGATCTCTTTGCTCTCTTGGTTTTTCATATTCACTTTCTCCTTTTCAATCCCCGTGATGGAACTTGATTGTTAAAATAATTCGTTATCCAGTAATGCTTGTTGATTTTCAATAAAAAGGGCGCGCGATCGATTACTTCCGTAACGTTTTTCAATCAACTGATAAGCCTTTTCCATGTATGGAGGGCGCTGATCGACATTGTGCATATCGCTCGCAACAAAATGGACCAAATCCTTGTCCAAAAAATATTGGGCACGATGTTTCATGAACTTGTAGCGATCGCCAAACAATTTAGGCTTGAGCACACTCGAACTATTGATTTGGGTATAGCATCCCATTCGGATCAATTCCCGCACCCGTTTTTCATTCTTTTCCAAACAGTGATACCGTTCAATGTGGGCAACCACCGGAGTCACTCCTAAGCGCAAGACCGCACTTAAGGCTTGGTGAATCTCCTTGTAGGGGGTCGCCATACTAAACTCGATCAAGGCAAAACTGGTATCAGCAAGCGTTGGAATAGTCCCCGCTTCTAGCTTTTCTAGGATATCTCGCGTGTAGTAGATTTCTGCTCCAAAATGCAGTTTCATTTCAGGCAGATAGGTCTCTACCATCTCTTTTACTGCCAAGTAGTTTTGATAGATCTTTTCTTCCGGGGTTTCAAACATCCCTTTTCGACGATGGGACGTCGAAACGATGGTACGAACCCCTTGACGGTAGCTTTCCTCGATGAGGAGTTTGCTATCCTCAATCGTCTTTGGTCCATCATCCACATCAAAGACAATGTGTGAATGAATATCAATCATTGTTTTTTCCTTCCATGGTTTGGTTTATCTTTTCTTTGGCTTGTGCCACGCTATCAGCATTCAACTCCATCATGTAAAGAGCAGATCCTGGCATCGCATATGAAGGCAAGTCATTTCGTCCTTGTCCAGTGACAGCTTGTGAAGTCACCTTGTAGCTTCCCCCAGTCTCCAACTGTGTATTGACCAAATTCATAATCGTTGGCAAGGGCATATTGGTTTGCAAGGAATCTTGTAAACCAGAAACGATTTCGTTGTAATTGCTCAATGCTTTGGTCGATGTTAATTTATGGATAATGGCTGCGATGACTTTTTCTTGGTTCTTCCCACGATCGTTGTCTCCACCTTCGAGAGAGTAGCGTTCACGGACAAAGCCAAGGGCTTGTTCCGAATCTAAATGGACTTTTCCTACAGGGAAGTGGTAGTTCCCGTGTAGACTTGTAAACTCTTGATCATTTTCTACATCAATCCCTCCGACGAGGTCGACAAGTTTCAAGAAAGAAGTAAAGTTCAAGCGGACATAGTAGTCGATCTTGATGCCATATAAATTTTCTAGAGTATGAATAGACGCATCTACCCCATAAATCCCAGCGTGGGTCAATTTATCCCCTTGGTTGTTCCCACCATCTGCTATTGGTACGTAGGCGTCACGCGGAGTCGTGGTCAGCAAGACTTGCTTGGTCTTTCGATTGACCGTCATGATAATATTGACATCAGACCGAGAAACCGAAGTGACTGGACCATAGGTATCAATCCCACTGACATAGATGTTAAAGGTGTCTGCATTAGCATCCGCCTTAGCTTTGGTTTCAACTTGACGTCGAATCTTGTAAGAGTAAATTTTCTTTAATTTTTTCGCATAGTCAGCATCCACACTGGCAATAGTATCTTCAAAGGTACTATTCAAGGCAATGGCTTGTGTCTTGTCTTCTTGCAGGGCCTGGTAGGCTGCCGCGTAAGATTCTACATCTTCGATGGTCAAGTCATGCTGGCGCGTTTTCTTCACTTCTTCTACCAAGGCTAGAAGATCATCTGCATTATTATTCCCCGTAGGTGCTGCCACACTGCTAATTTCTTTGATATCTTGGATCGGGCTATCAGCTTTGACATAGACAGCCATTTCAAACTCTGTATAGTTGGCATTTCGGTTCACATTTCCAGCGACATCGACCAATTGCTGAGTAACAAATGTCCCCACGGAGGTCCCTAGCAAGCCTAAAACCAATAAAAATAGCGTCGTCTTTTTAGCCTTGCCTGCAAGGATCAAACCCAAGGTTAAAAAAAGTCCGCCAATTAACAATACCGTCACAAGAATATTCAAATAACGGAAAGCTAGGATATTGTAGCTAAAGACATTATAAAGAAAGAGCCCAGCTACAAGTAGCGTTAAAACCCAGAGACCACTATTTACAATGCGTAACTGATCCCAACCGCTTGTTCTATTTGAATGTTTGTTTTTTCTACTTCGATTCATTTTATCCCCCATACTATTTTCTTAAATATTATAACATAAAATTGACCTACAGATCAGAATCTATGCCTATTTCTCCACTATTAATTTTATACTATTCCTAACTTTCTGTACAGTAACATAAGAAAAAACGAGCAAATAAAAAGAGGCTGGGACAAAAGTCCTAGCCTCTCATTTGTCTTTGGATTGTCGAGCAAGACGCAGTGGTTGAGTGGGCTCTACTACGCTGATTTCATCAGCTTTTACAGCCCTACTCAACTGTGCGGAGGTGGGACGACGAAATCGAATTCTAACGAATTACCGATTTCTGTCCCACTCTCTTTTTATGGGTTTATACTTTATCTTTTGACGTTGAGCTTGTGTCTGAATCCTTGCTAGTTGAAGAATCACTCTTCGAGGAATTACTTCCTTTACGAGTTTCAGCTCCATCAGCAGAGTATTCGTTTACAAAGATTTCCTTACGTAGTTCAAGGAAGCTTTCATCACTAAGGATATAACGCCCTTCTTTGGTTTTTGTCAATTCCAAGGTGTACTCACGCGGTTCGATGTACCCAAAATCTTCGTTCAAACGATCAAAGGCATAGTAGAATAAGAAGTTGTTCAATAAAGACAAACGTTTTTCTAGATCTGGATCTGTGTTGTCTTCTAATTTTTTAACATCTTCAATTCCGTTTTCAAACAGACTAGATTTTGCGCGGTTGATCAAGTTAGCCAAGTCACGTGTTGCAATTGCACGAGATTTGAAGGTAACCGTCGCAATATCTCCTTCGTCTTCAACCTTGGTGATTTCATAGTCATCACCGATTGTTGCTAACACTTTAAAGCGAGCTTGGTCAAACAATTCCAAGATTTTTTCTGGAGTGAATGTTTCGGTTGTGAGTTCAAGCGTGAAGTTTTCTGCTGGTAAATATTTTGATGCATTTTCATCAACAAATTTTTCGGTAATTTGTTTTTTCCACTTGTCAACTGACGTTCCCATCAAGGTTGTAAAACCAGAAGAATGGTCCGTGAAGATGGCACGAAGAATGATATCTCCATCTTTCTCAATTTGTTTTTTTGTTTTTTCTTCTTTTGATTCACTAGATTGTTCTACTTTATCCTCTTTGGCTGCTTTTTTCTCAGTAGCTGGTTTTGACGAACAAGCTGCCAACAACAACAAGCAAGCTGGTAAGACACCATATTTTAAGAGCTTTTTCATAAGTTCTCCTTATTTTTTATAGATTATGTTCATTATACCAAAAATAGCCCCCCTGAACATTCTTAGACAAGCCTATGTAAAGAAATTGTAATATTTTGTCTCTCCTTCGTAATAAAAAAGAGGCTGGGACAAAAGTCCTAGCCTCTCAATTGTCTTTGGATTGTCGAGCAAGACGCAGTGGTTGAGTGGGCTCTACTACGCTGATTTCATCAGCTTTTACAGCCCTACTCAACTGTGCGGAGGTGGGACAACGAAATCGAATGCTAACGAATTCCCGATTTCTGTCCCACTCTCAATCGCCTATAGCATGGGCGCAAATAACTGCATAATTTCTTTGATCAAATGCTGGTACCAGGTGATCTGGAAAGTGTCTAACCGGATCTGCTGAGACACAGAGAAAATCTCTTCAAAATCCGCTCGGATCTTGGTCAATTCTGGGCTTCGATACATCCAAACAGCATTCTCATAGTGATGGACTAGGCTCCGATAGTCAAAGTTGATGGTCCCGACTACTGCGACTTCGTCATCGGCCAATACTTGCTTGCTATGGATAAAGCCTGGAGTGTACTCATAGATTTTCACCCCTGCTTCCATCAGGTCTGGATAAGCCCCTCGTGTAACGATTTGGATCAGTTTTTTATCCGGAATGTAAGGGGTCACGATGCGTACATCGACACCACGGAGAGCCGCATTTCGAATATCTTCTGTCAAATCATAATCAATGATTAAATAAGGGGTCGTAATGTAGACATAGTCTGTCGCCTGATTGATGATATTCTGATACACAGACTTACCAACCTGGGACTTATAAATGGGTTTAGGACCGCTACCAAAGGGAATATAGAAGCCTTCACCCTCTACCGCTTGGTTTTCCATATGGTATTTATCAAAATCTTCAATTTCCCCCTGGTTGATGTACCAGTTCATGAGAAAGAGCCGCGTCAAGGCCTTAACCGCTCGACCGTCTATGCGCACTGCACTATCCTTCCAATGACCGAAGCGCTCTATCTGATTGATATACTCATCCGCTAGGTTAACCCCACCTGTATAGCCAATCTGACCATCGATGACCAAGATCTTGCGGTGGTCTCGATTGTTATAAGCCACTGTCAATCGTGGCACCACCTTGTTGAACTTATGGGCGTCAATGCCTAATTTTCGCAAGCGTCTGGTGTAGTTTCCCTTCAGGGTCGCCATACAGCCGATATCATCGTAGAGCAATTTCACCTCTACCCCTTCTTTAACCTTTTCAAGTAGGATATCTAGGATACTATTCCACATCAGGCCTTCCTCGATGATGTAGAATTCGAGAAAGATAAATTTCTTAGCTGAGCGCAAATCCTCCAACAATTGCGGAAGCATCTGATCCCCTAGCGGGAAAAAAGTCGAAGCTGTCCCGTTGTAGAGGTCTGCATTGTGGTCCATGGATAGAATAGACTTGACCATCCCATACACGATCTTGCTCTCTTCTTTCAACTGAAGGCGAAGCTCATGGCTATTATCCTCACGGAACTTCATGGACTCCATATTTTCCAACTGAATCATTTCTTTTTTGGACAGACGACGCTCCCCAAACATGAGGTAAAGAAGGGAACCAAAAACGGGGATGACGGCAATTAAGAGCCAGGTCACCTTGCTCTCTGGAGGCATATTCCGGTTAACAATCGCCAAAATGGTCGAGATATACAAGAGGACCATGATGGTGACAGACATCCAATTGGGGAACCATTCATTTAGCCAAAAGAAGGCTGCAAAGGACAACCAGAGTTCAAACCCCATAAAGAGGATACTGAACCCATATTTGGACATTAACAATCGAATTTTTCGAAAACTCACCCTCATTCTCCTTCTTTTCTAATCCCTACTAGTATACCAGTTCTAGGAAGGGAGCGCAAACCCGATAAAGAGAAAAAAGAGGCTAGGACAAAAGTCCTAGCCTCTCAATTGTCTTTGGATTATCGAGCAAGACGCAGTGGTTGAGTGGGCTCTACTACGCTGATTTCATCAGCTTTTACAGCCCTACTCAACTGTGCGGAGGTGGGACGACGAAATCGAATTCTAACGAATTACCGATTTCTGTCCCACTCTCACTTCTGCTAGTTTATTGCTTGGTCAGAACAATCGTATCCTGATCATCCAACTCGTTGTCCGCTTCTTTCAGGGTCAATTGTTGCCCCTCCAGTTGATAGCGGTAACCATCATCTCCAATAAAAATGTTCTGGTTGGCAGCATCTAGTTTCACTGGCTTGATTTCTTGTTCTCCGTCAGGCTCCACAGCTGTCCAAGTTCCTGAATCACCAGCGATGACGAGTGTCACTTGATCACTTTCATCCATTCCCATATAGGTTCCATCAATATTACCTTGAGTCACTTGAGTGTTTGTAGTATTTAAACTAGATGAATTTGAGCTTCCATCAGAAGAACTTCCTTGTGTATTTGTTGTCTTTGCTTCGGAAGTAGTCACCTGAATATTAGACTGTGAAGACGATGGTGTTTGCTGATTCGAACACGCTCCAAGCAGGAGGACTGTAGCTGTTGTCAATAAAGCAGTCACTTTCTTTACCATTGATGGGCTCCTTTCGCGCCAACTTTTTAAGGGACTTCCCCGTTTATTTGTGGCTCACCTTTAGTATACGATAGAGTCTGTTTTTTGGTCAATCTTTATGATCGGGCGTTGAATACCGTCGCCTATAAAGGGTTCTTTCCTTGCTCTAATAGATATGCGCGAACTTCCGAAATAAAGTAGAGAGAACCGGTGACAAAGAGCACCTCTTGACCATCTTGTCGGCTATAAAAATCTTGCAAATAATCTCTGAAATCTGCTACATAAGGATAGCCTAAACCATCATCCTTTTGGACCACTTCCCCATAAGCAAAGGTCGTCACCCTCAAGTCCGCCTCCGGCAAGTCGCTTGCAAAGATCTCCAACATTCCCTGGTAATCCTTGCGTTTTAAGGCACCAAAGAGGATCTTCAAGCGCTTATCTGAAAAGGTGCGGGCATATTCGACCAAGCGATGGATGGCATGGGGATTATGAGCGCCATCTAGATAGACTCCTTGGCCAAAGTTCTCCAGACGTCCTGGCCAGCTAGTCGCTTGCAAAGCCTCCCGAACACCGTTTTCATCGACCGTCAGACCTCTCTGCGCCATAAAAAGGAGAAAGGCTTCAAGAGCCACCGCAGCATTCTCTTCCTGGTAAGCTCCATTGAGCCCAATTTTTAGTGAATCAAACCGATAGTGCGCATCTTGGAAGACGCCCTTCACTAGTTGGAAATCTTCTCCATAGCGAGCCAGCGGACAGCCTGTTTCCTGGGCCTTTTCTGTACAGACTTGCTCAGCCTCTTTAGCCAGTGGACCGATAACAGCCGGCTTCCCTACTTTAAAGATTCCAGCTTTTTGAGCAGCAATCGCCTCTAGGCTTCCTCCCAAGGTCTCTTGATGATCCAGTCCTACTGAGGTGATTACTGCCACCTCCCCTGTGATGACATTGGTCGTATCAAGGAGCCCTCCGATCCCAACCTCAATCAAGGCTAAGTCTGCTTCTTGCTCATGAAAATACAAAAAGGCCAAGAGAGTGATAATCTCAAAGTAAGAGAGTTGGTCGTGGGTCTCTAGAAGCTGAGACTCCATTGCTTGGATGCTCTGACCCAAGCGAATCAGATCCTGATCCGAAATTGGTTGCCCATTGATACAAATCCGATCATGCATACTAACGATATGTGGAGAAGTAAAGGTCCCGACTTTCAGGTCATGCTGTTGGAATAGTTGGCGCATAAACGCAATGGTCGAACCCTTCCCGTTGGTCCCCGTTACATGGATCATCGGAACAGCTTTATAAGGGTCCCCTAAGAGCTTTACAGCCTGTTGCATCCGCCCTAAACCTGAACGAAAATTGAGGCCAATTCGACTATTCATCCATTCTTCAATTTGATTCATTTCTTTCCCCTAAAAGAAAAGAGCGATCAAGCCTTGTTGCTGGCTCACGCTCTGCTATTTCTTTGGTTTCTTATTTCACTTCCAATATTTTTAGAAGCTGGGCTAAAAACGTCCCCCGGACGTTCCAACTCTCTCCAGTTTCTAGGAGTTGAGGTGATACAGTCTACCAGACTTACTTGCGGTCTTCATTTCTAGCGCAAGGCTAAAAATGTTCACTGAACATTCCAACTCTCTCTAGTTTCTAGGAGTTGGGGTAAAAACATCCACTGGATGTTTTTACTCCTCCATAAAGCTGTTGAAGACTTCTTCAATCATGTTCCATTCATCATCTGAATCTTCTGGGATTGGTTGAAGGTCGCCTTCTGTTCCGTCTTCGTTTTCAGTAAATGAGTAGGCTTGGATTTCTACTTCACCGTTTTCATCTTCTTCTGCATTTGCAGGAATCAAAAGAACATAGTTTTTACCAAATTCTTCTTTTCCATCAATGGTCAAAAGGATTTCAAACAAAGTTTCGTTTCCTTGCTCATCCACCAACGTAATCAATTCGCGTTCGTCATGGTTGTGATCATGATTGTGTGCCATCTTATTTCCTCTTTTTTCTAAAATTTTCGATCTAAATAATTTTGCAAAATCAACTGGGCAGCCAATTTATCAATTACTTTTTTACGCTTATTTCGGCTAATATCCGCTTGCTCAATCAGCATCCGCTCTGCGGCAACGGTCGTCAACCGCTCGTCCTGATACTCAACCGGCAAGTTGAATAACTCTTCAAGGCGCTTTCCATAAGCTTGACTCGCTTCCACTCGAGGACCGCTTGTGTTGTTCATGTTTTTAGGCAAACCAACAACAAACCGATCAACCCGGTATTCCTTCACCAGTTCAGAGAGACGGTCAAAACCAAACTCTCCTTTCTCCTCATCAATCTGAATAATCTCCAGACCTTGAGCGGTAAAACCTAATGGATCACTGATGGCTACTCCGACCGTCTTCGAGCCAACGTCTAGTCCCATAATTCTCATTAGAGATCGATCCCTTGCCCTTTCAAGTAGTAACGAACCAACTCTTCAACAATTTCATCTCGTTCGTACTTACGAATTTGGTTGCGAGCGTTGTTATAACGAGGTACATAAGCAGGATCACCACTGAGTACATAACCAACGATTTGATTGATTGGATTGTAGCCCTTCTCATCCAGAGATAAGTAGACATCCTTTAATGTATCACTAATTTCTTTACGGTTTGAATCGTCAAGATTAAAACGTACTGTTTCGTCTGTAAATCCCACAATACCACCCTCTTTCTTTATATTCATACCATTATACCATAATTTCCATACTTTCTCAAACGAAAAATATTGATTTTACGGGCTTTCTTGGACTTTTCATCACTAATTTTTGAAAGCAATCTTCTGCAGTTTTCAATGACTTTATTTGACTTCTTTAAAGCCATTCTTTTCCATATTTTTGATGAAGAGTGTTGGAGAGTAGGTTTTGATCATTTTGCAAATTTCTCCCAAGTCTTCACTGTTTTTAATGTCATCGAAGTCTACTTTATCAGGATCAATATCAATCTCAGAGACCATGGCTTCACCTGTCCAATCTGATGTCACAGTGATCCCATCGTAGTCTCTCAATTCATCAATGCCACCTTCGCCTTCGTAACCCTCGATCAAGGCTTCTTTGGCACCTTCTTTATCATCCTCAGCATCGATCAACTTCTTGACTTCATCTTTGAATTCGTCCGACACATGAGTCGCTAGTTTGATGGAAACTTTCTTGTATTTCTTTCCTTGGTAGGATACGGTCACTGTAATTTCCTGTTTGGCTACCTCGTCAGCTTCATTGACATCTCTATTAATCTTAAAGGTCCGAGTGACGACGCTATCTTTCGATAAGGACTTGCCCCCTTTTGATTGAGAATTCCCACAACCTGCCAAGATAAGCAATCCAGCAACGACTAGTAATAGAAATTTTTTCATGTTTTTTCTCCTTATTCTTCTTTTGCTCCATTACGGAGTAGATTATTCATATATTCTGTCGGTGTCAGTTTCAATAAATCTGCAATATTGGCTGATTTGAAATACTCTAACTCGACCGCTTTTTTAGTATCCAACTGGGTGAAATCATAAGTGATGACCGTTTGGTATTCATTTTCATTTGGCAAAGTCAGTTCGATTGTAAAACCTGGAAGAGTTCGCGCCTGTTGAAGTTTTTCATCCTTACCCATCGACTCTACCATCAATCGTCGGGCCTCTTCAAGACCAACTTCTTGGATGGCATTTTTCAATTCATCACTGACAGGAGTGGTATTGGTCATGACCAATTTTTGAAATTGTTCCCCTTGATAAGTGATGGTTTGCTCTTGGCGAATGCTACTTTCATCTTTTGGAAGGACAAAGTGTTTAGTGAAAACTTGCTGTTCTTCCGCCTTCTCTAACAGATTTCGATTTTCGTTATTAAACGATTCAATTTTAGCACTGTTGGATTTTTGAACACTGGAAGAATCGGTTTTTCCATGTTTCTTCTGTCCACAAGCTGTCAGCGCCAGGAGCAAGACCCCTAGACAAATAAGCTTCTTTTTCATGTTTTCTCCTTTGATAAGCTTCTATAAAGGGATTTTCCCCACAGAAGTATTGTACCATAGAATCCCCCTCAAAAACATTCTTACAAGCTTTTTTTCGTGGATTCTTTGGCCGGATACAAAAGAAAAAGTCGAGATCCTACTATCTCGACTCTTCTCAGTAGCTCAACGATTGGCTACTTGTTCTTATAGGGCTGCTCTTAAGCGAGCCTCCGCATTTTCAACATTTCGTACAGAACGTGGTAAAAAGGCCCGAATATCATCTTCCTTATAACCAACTTGAAGTCGCTTGTTATCCACTAGGATAGGGCTTTTCAAGATTCGTGGTGTTTCTAAGATGATATCGATGACTTCATTCATGCTGAGGTCTTCAATATCGACACCTAGATTCTTAGCGTATCGATTTTTTGAAGAAACGATACTTGCAATGCCATTTTCTGTTTTGGTCAAAATATCGAGTAATTCTTCTTTTGTAATTCCTTCTTTACCAAGGTTTTGTTCTTTATAGATCAACTGATGAGCATTTAGCCAAGTTTTGGCTTTTTTACAACTCGTGCAACTTGAAACTGTGTAAATTTTAATCATGTATGCACTCCTTTCGCCACACGATAATAACATTGTAGTATATTATACCATAAAAACCATCAGTCTTTCGACCTATTTTGAAAAAAATTACTCTTCAATCTCAATGGCATCATCAAGATCTAGTGTTACTTCTTCAACAAGTGGGCTTTCAGCTACTTCATCTTGTGCAACTACAGCAGTGTCATCATCGATCAAACCGAAGCGCACGCGCACTTGGTGATCAATCTCATCAAAAATTTCTGGATGGTCTGCCAAGTACTTCTTAGCATTTTCAGAACCTTGGCCAATCTTCTCACCATTATAAGAATACCAAGCACCAGCTTTTTGGATAATATCCAAGTCTGTTGCAATCTTAACCAACTCACCAGTACGTGAAATTCCTTCTCCGTACATGATTTCCACCATGGCTTCTTTGAACGGTGGGGCTACCTTGTTTTTCACAACCTTGATCTTGGTTTCCTTACCAACGTTGGTATCTTTTTGGTCCCCAGTACCCTTGATTTGAGTATTTCCACGAACATCTAAACGAACAGAAGCGTAGAATTTAAGGGCACGACCACCAGGTGTGGTTTCAGGGTTCCCAAACATGACCCCAACTTTTTCACGCAATTGGTTGATAAAGATGGCAATGGTCTTGGTCTTGTTGATCGAAGCTCCGAGTTTGCGCATGGCTTGGCTCATCATCCGCGCTTGCAAACCAACGTGGCTGTCACCGATATCACCATCGATTTCTGCGCGTGGTACCAAAGCAGCAACAGAGTCAATTACGACCAAATCAACAGCACCTGAGTCGATCAATTTACCGGCAATTTCAAGTCCTTGTTCCCCTGAGTCTGGTTGAGACAAGAGGAGTTCATCAATATTGACTCCAAGAGCTGCTGCATAAGATGGATCCAAGGCATGCTCGGCATCGATGAAGGCAGCAATGCCTCCTTCTTTTTGAGCTTGTGCTACTGCATGGAGGGCAACGGTTGTTTTACCTGATGATTCTGGACCATAGATTTCGATGATCCGACCTTTTGGATAACCACCAGCACCCAAGGCAATATCAAGCGCCAATGAACCAGAGCTCATCACTTGTACTTTTTGTTCCGCGCGTTCGCCCAGACGCATGATGGATCCTTTACCAAAGTCTTTTTCAATCAACTTCAGGGCATCATTGAGGGCTTTTTCGCGTTCGTCCCCAAATTTTTTCGAAATATCATCTAATTTTTTCTGTTTTTTCGCCATTCTTTTCTCCTATGTTCAAAGCGTAGTGTTTTACACCTTCTTTTTATTATAGCAAATTTTCATCTAATAATACAGTCTTGCGTACCAGATTAAAGGCATGGAGGACTGCAACTTTACGAACATCCATACGACTCCGGCCAGCGATATTGACCTTGATTGATTGGACTCCTTTTGGACCTGCCACTCCAATAAAGACAGTACCTGCTGGGTGGCCTTCTAGACTGTCTGGACCGGCAACACCCGTCAGACTGACTCCATAATCAGACCCTGTTAAGAGACGGGCCTGTGACGCCATCCGCTCAGCTGTATGGGCAGATACCACTCCATGTTCTCGTAACTCGGCTAGGGGGATTTGGAGCATTTTGCTCTTTTCCTCTATGCTGTAAGTGACGAAACCTCCTGGCAAGACCGCTGAAGCTCCTGAGAAATTAGCCAGAGTCGACTGGAACATCCCTGCCGTCAAGCTCTCCGCTGCGGTCAGGGTCAAGCCTCGTTCACGCAAGAGTTCAAAAGCCATCTTAGCTAGGGAATTGTCATCTCCATAGCCATAGAAGAGCTGGCTCAAGGGTTGGCCATCTAAGGTCTCATGACGGAGGATTACTTGCTCCAACTGATCCAATTTCTGATCAGCCTGCTCTTGT
This sequence comes from uncultured Streptococcus sp., assembly GCA_902470035.1. Taxonomy (GTDB): domain Bacteria; phylum Bacillota; class Bacilli; order Lactobacillales; family Streptococcaceae; genus Streptococcus. The sequence continues at coordinate 69,820 of CABREZ010000001.1, forward strand.
GACGCAGCCTTGGTCGACAAGCGCAAGGTGACTTCTCCGGTCTTGGCATAAGGAGCCACCGTCGGGTCAGTCTGGCCATCAATCACATCGGCTAGAACGGTTACCAGCTGGCTTTCCCCAATCCCAAAGAAGCGCAAGACGCGGGAATAGAGCTTCTCGCCTGTGTCTAGAAGGGGCACTAACTCATCCGTAACCATGGGTTTCAATTCACTAGGGGGACCAGGCAAGACCACATAGCTAACGCCCTCTACTTCAATCAACCCTCCCACTGCCAAACCAGTCAAATTTTGGAGCGGTGTTGAGCCTGTCACTATTTGCGCTTGTCTCAGATTGTTGGGAGTTCGGACATGGTCTGGCCGACTGGCAAAGAAGCGATCCAACTTGGCCATGGCTTCGGGATCAAATGTCAAGTCTCTATCCAAGAACTGGGCTAGGGTCTGCTTGGTCAGGTCGTCTTCGGTCGGCCCGAGGCCTCCTGTGAGGATGACGAGATCACTTCGATCACGCGCAATCCCAAGAACAGACAAGAGGCGATCAGCATTATCTCCAACTGCAGTTTGGAAATAAACGTCGATCCCTAGGCCGGCCAACTTTTCTGATAAGAATTGCGCATTGGTATTGACAATCTGTCCTGTGAGAATTTCGGTTCCCACTGCAATGATCTCTGCTTTCATAACGCCTCCACTTATACTATTCGTAATTTTTCTTCATTGTAACACAAAAATAGAAAAATCGTAGAAAAATTTTCTACGATGGATTAGTGATTAAGACTTTTCCAGTCACAATCATTCTCATGATCATTGACGAGGCCTCCTGCTTGTAGGTAGGATAGGACCGCAACGGGACCTGTGAACTTAAAGCCTCGCTTTTTGAGATCTTTAGCCAACTGCTCGGAAAGAGCTGTCTTCGCAGGAGCCTGCCGGTAATCCGGAACATCATTGTTGATAGTCTTCCCCTCAACAAAAGACCAGAGATAGGCATCAAAAGAGCCGAATTCTGCCTGGACTTGTAAAAAAGCCCGGGCATTAGCACGTGTCGCAAAGATCTTGGCTCGATTTCGAATGATGGCTGGATTGTCTAACAAAGCTTCCAGCTCCTCATCCGTCATGTCTGCAACACCTTGAAGGTGATAGCCATGAAAAGCCTTTCGGAAAGCCTGACGTTTATTGAGCACCGTCTCCCAAGATAGGCCAGCTTGATAGGTCTCCAAGCAAAGCAACTCAAAAAGGGCCTGGTCATCATGGAGAGGCTGTCCCCACTCCTCATCATGGTAGGCTATATAGAGGGGGTTGTTCATTTTGACCCAGCTACAACGTTTTGGCATCTTTTTCTCCTATCTTTGAAACATAATCAGGCAAGGGAACAGTAGACTTCTCCAATAGATTAATCCAACGATTAATATCTGGTGGTAGAGGGTTAAATTTTTCATCTGTTTGATACCTTGCTTGACCATCTGTTTCTATACCAGTTAATGTTTCAATCTGTTCTCGAAGTTGGTCTACAGTTATCCAATCAGTCCAACCTTCAAAAAAGCTTTCGGGAGCCAATGTTATTCCATACCATTCTTGAAACCATTCAATGTAGTCTGCACTTAACAGATAGAGTTTTTCGAAAGAACAAGATTCATCATTCACCTTTATACTATCTACTATATTGTCATTATCCACTATGGCAATACTCACACCACAAAATTCACAAGGAATTGAGCCAACTTGACCATAGCGAGATCCATTATGCAAAAATAATTCTGTCTGACTCTGTTGACAATTTTTACAAAATAAAGGAAAAACTTTACAGTGTACCCATATTGTCTTAATCTTCCCATTCTTAAACATTATCTTGATATGGTTGTTACTGCTTCTTGCTTCAACTAGTTTAATTCGAGCAATGCTCATTATTTCACCAACATCTTCAGGGCAGACTTGATATAGTTCTCAGCAGTATCCGTCGTTCCTTCAAAGAACTTCTTGATTTTCTTGAGTTCCGTTGCCTTGTAGCCCAATGCCAACATGGCTTCCATAGCTTCTTCGAGAGCTTGGTTTTCTTCTGAAACTTTGGCATTGGACTGAGCCGGTGCATCTTCTAGATCAAGATTAATCTTACCTTCTAGGTCCAAGACCATCTGTTGGGCTGTTTTCTTGCCGATCTTCGGAAACTTGGTCAAGTAGGTGATGTTCTTGCTTTCGATGGCTTGGACAAGGCCTGCATTGTCATCCGCAGCAATGATAGCTAGAGCTGACACTGGGCCAATTCCAGAGACCGAGATCAAGTTCAGAAAGAGCTTTTTCTCTTCTTCTGTCGCAAAGCCATAAAGCAGGTGAGCGTCTTCACGGACTACTTGATGGAGATAGACTTGCACCTCTTGATTCATTTTACCAGAGTAAGCATAGGGATTGGCCACATGCAAGAGATAACCGATCCCAGCTGTCTCCAACACGATATATTTAGCGGTGATTTTCGTTAAGATTCCTTTAATGTATTCGTACATAAGATTCCTTTATTCTTTATTTAATACTTGCCCAATTCCCGCAGACTGGTGTGATTTTCCTG
>CABREZ010000002.1 GCA_902470035.1 uncultured Streptococcus sp.
TCTTCTTGAATTTTTACCTGGATATCGAGCAGTTGGAGATTTCTAAAACCAATCCGATGATTCAGACCTACTATGATGCCCAGGTTTCGCTATCTTGGATGGTGGCTATGGTCAGTGGGGTGGTCTTGTCCTTGACGTCGATCCTTCTCATGTGTTTTTATATTAAACAATTTGTCGATGACCACAAGGAACAATTAGGGATTTTAAAGGCTTTGGGCTATAGCAATGGCCAGTTGGCTAAACGATTTTGGGCCTTTGGACTCAGTTTTGGAGCTGGAGCGCTTCTTGGCTATTTCGCTTCCTTTCTCATGATGGGACATTTTTATGACTTCCGCAATGAGAAGGGGATTTTGCCAGAAATTACTATTCATTTTCACTGGCAGCTCTTAGTTGCTTTGGTGATGCTGCCAACGACCTTCTTTATGGTTCTTGCGATTGGCTATGCTAGAAGACAACTACAAACGCCGGCCCTTCGCTTATTGAAAAAATCTCCAACACCAATCAAGGTCAAAAGGAGAAAGAGTGCTTCGAAGAAAGAGAAATCCTTCCTAAAAGAGCTGTCTTCGTCGCTGATGTGGGGTAGAAAATCGATCTTATTTTTTGTAGTCTTTGGCTCCACGTGTTTCGCGGCCATGGTTCAATTGTCCTTTGGCCTAAGTGACTACACAGATGACATCATCCAAACCATGATGATCATGATTGGCTTGATCCTTTCTTTCTCTATTCTCTTTTTGTCATTGGGGATTGTCGTCTCAGAAAGTCGCGAAACCTTGGCTCTTATGAAGGCTTTTGGTTACACAGATCGTGAATGCCAAAGTCATATTCTCTCTCCCTATCGTTTCTGGGCCTATCTAGGATTCCTTCTTGGGACGGCTTATCAATACTGCATCATGGAAATCTTGATCGGTGTGATCAAAGACACGGTACCTGAAAAGATTGAGCACAACTTTGATGGGAACGTGTGCTTTTGGACGTTGATCGGTTTTGCTGTGATTTATGAAAGTCTCTTTTATCTCTCCAACAGAAAACTCCAAAAACAAACCATTAAAGAAGTGATTTTAGCTGAATAAAATAAATAGAAAGAGGCTGGGACAAAAGTCCTAGCCTCTTTTTGATATTGGATTGTCGAGCAAGACGCAGTGGTTGAGTGGGCTCTACTACGCTGATTTCATCAACTTTTACAGCCCTACTCAACTGTGCGGAGGTGGGACGACGAAATCGAATTCTAACGAATGACCGATTTCTGTCCCACTCTCTTTTCTTGTAAAACTCATTGACAGAGAGAGGCTTTTCCGCTATTCTAAAGGAATAATAGAATGGAAATGATACATCATGAAACGGAACTACTGGCAGGACCTGAAAGGGGCCTTTTACTCAATCTGGCGCAACAAATGCTCCTTTATCTCTTAGGGATCCTCTTGCAGTTTTTGGTTGGTATTGGGGCTGCGACCTTGAGCTTGGTATCTCTCAGTACGAGTGAGTAGGAATACGGTTTAAATAGAAATCTGGCTTACTAGGTTTCAAGATGGCCAAATTGGAATATTCTTTAGTGATGATACCTAAATGTTTGATTTTTCTTCCATATTCCTCTATACTAAATAGTATGAATAATGAAAGTCGTCCCTACAGTAACGCTGTCAGGGCGCTTTCTCTTTCTATAGCTTTCTTTTGTAGGCGCAATCCTCTCAGAACGAAGGACTGTTTCTTTGTTCGGAGATAGACGGCCAGCTAAAGAAAAGATTACTAACTAGTATTTTTAGGAGGTAACTATGCTTCAGTCATTGATTGCTGAAATCAAGGAATATAAGAAACCCTCTATTCTAGCCTCACTCTATATGGTGTTTGAGGTCATGTTTGAGATTTCTATTCCATTCATTATGGCGACGCTTCTGGACAAGGGGGTCCAAAAGGGGGATATGACCACTGTTCTCACCTATGGTCTCCTCATGTTGGTCTTCGCCTTACTCTCTCTTTTCTGTGGGATGCAGTCGGCTCGCTACGGCGCTTTTGCATCAGCCGGATTTGCTAAGAATCTACGGAAGGCAATCTTCAAGAAGATCCAAACCTTCTCCTTCGAAAATATCGATAGTTTCTCCTCAGGTGGTCTGGTAACCCGGATGATGACAGATGTGACCAATGTGCAGAACTCCTATCAGATGGTGATCCGGATCTGTGTGCGGGCACCGCTCAATCTGATCTTTGCCATTGTTGCCAGCTACTTGATCAATCCGCAAATGGCTAGTATCTTTGTAGGGATTACTATCTTCTTGGGGCTGGTCTTGGGTGTGATCACGAAGATTGTCTATCCACTCTTTACCAAGGTCTTTGATGCCTATGATAACTTGAACAATAGCATTCAGGAAAACATCACCAACATGCGCGTGGTCAAGTCCTATGTCAAGGAAGAAGAAGAGACGGTCAAGTTTAAGAAAGCTTCTCGCTTGATCTACAACATGTTCATGAAGGCTATTCGCATCGTGATTTTGAGTAGTCCAGCCATGATGCTCTCCTTGTATGCTTCCTTTATCTTGATCTCTTGGATTGGGGCGCAACTCATTGTGGGTGGAAGCTTTACCACTGGTGAGCTGACTTCTATGTTTGCCTATGTCATGACCATCCTTATGTCCCTTATGATGTTTATGATGATTTTCGTCATGCTCTCCATCTCTATGGCATCTGTAGAGAGGATCAATGAAGTCCTTGGGACAGAGTCAACCATCGTCTCTCCGGAGAATGGTCTGACAGAAGTAGCAGATGGATCGGTTACCTTCGACCATGTGGACTTCGCCTACACGGACGAAAATGGCGACAAGGCCCACGTCTTGTCCGATATCAACCTCAGCATTCGCTCGGGTGAAGTGATTGGGATCCTTGGAGGGACTGGTTCTGGTAAGTCTAGTCTGGTCCAGCTCATCCCTCGTCTCTATGATGTGGAGTCTGGTAGCGTCAAGGTCGCTGGTCAGGATGTGCGAAACTATGATTTGGATCATTTGCGCAAGCAAGTTGCCATGGTGCTTCAGACCAATGTCCTCTTCTCTGGTACCATCAAGGAAAATATGCGCTGGGGGAATAAGAACGCGACGGATGAAGAAATCATAGAGGCTTGTAAGATCGCTCAAGCGGATGAATTTATCCAGAACTTTAAGGATGGCTATGATACCATGATTGAACGTGGTGGTGCCAATGTCTCAGGTGGTCAGCGCCAACGCCTCTGTATCGCCCGCGCTCTCTTGATGAATCCAAAAATCTTGATCTTGGATGATTCAACCTCAGCTGTCGATACCAAAACGGATAGTCTGATCCGTCAAGGTCTAGCGACTAGTCTCAAGGACACGACCAAGATCATCATTGGCCAACGGATCTCTTCTATCCAAGATGCAGATCGGATCGTGGTCATGAATGATGGGAAGATCGATGCGATTGGTAGTCACCAAGAACTGATCGAGAGCAATGCCATCTACCGTGAAGTCTATGACATGCAAACCCAAGGGAAAGGAGGAAAAGCAGATGAAGAATAAGAAAAAAGCTAGCTGGGGCTCTCTCGTGCGCTTGCTAGACTATATGTGGAAACAGTATAAGTTCGTCCTTCTTTTAGCAGCTGCCCTCATCGTGACAGCCTCCCTCTCTACGGTCTATATCACGTCCTCTATCCGAGCCTTGGTGGACCAATACATCCAACCCATGTTGGATTCAGGAAGCAAGGATTTTGGCCCCCTCTTAGTTTTCTTATCGACACTGGCTGTGATTGGAGTGGTGGGAGTTTTGGCCAACTATGGCTTCTCCCTCATTATGTCGACAGTGTCTCAGGATACCCTGCGCTCTCTACGGAATCAACTCTTTGCTCGTATGCAGAAGCTCCCTGTCAAGTACTTTGATACCCACCAGCACGGGGATATCATGTCTATCTATACCAATGATATTGACGCTCTTCGCCAAGCAATCGAGCAGTCTATCCCACAACTCTTGCAGTCAGCCATCACCATCATCGGTGTAGCCGTCAGCATGATCATGATCAGCCCTCTCCTTTTCCTTCTCGTTCTTTCGATGGTCGGAGTCATGGCCTATGTCATCAAGGAGATCTCTGGAAAGTCTGGTCGCTATTTCGCTGACCAACAAAAGAACTTAGGGATTGAAAATGGCTTTATCGAAGAGATGATGTCAGGTCAAAAGGTAGTCAAAGCCTTTGTCCACGAAGAGGAAAGCATAGAAGCCTTTGAGCGGATCAATGACCAACTCTTTGAATCATCTTATCAAGCCAACCGCTATGCCAATGTCTTGATGCCTGTCTTGGGGAACCTGGGAAATGTCTCCTTCGTCTTGACTTCATTGGTCGGAGGGATCTTCGCCTTGAATGGCATTAGTGGCCTCACCATTGGTGGCCTCATGGCCTTCCTCCAGCTCAACCGTTCCTTCAACGGGCCTATCACCCAAGTATCGCAACAGTTGAACTTTGTACTCATGGCTCTGGCTGGGGGAGATCGGATCTTTGATCTCTTGGATGAAGAAGTTGAAGTGGATGAAGGGAAAGTTACCTTGGTCAACTATGAAGAAGTCGATGGCCGCATGGTCATCACTGATAAGAAGACCAACCTCTGGGCATGGAAACACCCTCGGGAAAATGGCGACTACGAACTGGTCAAACTGGTCGGAAATGTCGTCTTTACCAATGTAGACTTCTCTTACAATGAGAAGAACCAAATCCTCTACGATATCAATCTCTACGCAGACAAGGGGCAAAAGGTGGCCTTTGTCGGTGCGACAGGAGCAGGAAAGACCACCATTACCAACTTGATCAACCGTTTCTACGATATCCAATCAGGATCTATCACCTATGATGGGATCGATGTGAAGCTGATCGAGAAGGCTTCACTCCGTCGCTCGCTAGGGATCGTCTTGCAGGATACCCACCTCTTCACTGGAACCATCGCAGAAAATATCGCCTATGGTCGATCAGATGCGACCCGGGAGGAAATCCTGGAAGCAGCCCGCATTGCCAATGTAGACTCCTTCGTCAAACATTTGGACCAAGGCTACGATACAGTCTTGAGCGATGATGGAGCCGGTCTATCCAACGGTCAACGTCAGCTGATCGCCATTGCGCGTGCTGCCCTGGCCAATGCGCCGGTCCTGATCCTTGATGAAGCGACCTCCTCAATCGACTCACGGACAGAGAAGATGGTTCAAGAGGGGATGGATCGCCTGATGGAAGGACGGACTGTCTTTGTCATCGCCCACCGTCTCTCAACCATCGTCAACTCGGACGTAATCATGGTCATGGACAAGGGACGCATCATCGAGCGAGGCAACCACGCTTCCTTGATGGCAGAACGCGGGACTTATTACCGCCTCTACACCGGTGGCCTCGAAATTGATTAACACAAAAAAGTCTGAGCGTTGACTCAGGCTTTTTGCTTATGGATAATGTTATCTCTGAAACTTTCCTTAGGTGAAGAGCAAATAGAACAGTTAAAAGCCTCCCTATGATTAATAAAGCGGAGAGAAAAAACGGGCCAGTTGGTCCGCTTTTTTATGACTTCACCCATTTCCATGGTATAATGGGAGGACTATTCATAGAGAAGATCAAAAGGAGGCACGAGTGGATCAAAAACATCACTGCCAAGTCCTATGGGCAAAAAATAAATACCTGGTGCTGAGTCGTTCGAGTAATATCTACAAGGAAATCCGAGAATACCTCAAGCAAGACCAGGTGGAGGTCAGCTACGTTGAGGACCTGATCCAGCAAGCGCTAGCCCTGCCAGAAAATCGTGGCCAGGTCTCCAATGCCTTCCAGCATATCTGGGGTTATTTCAAAAAGCAGGCGACTGCAGAGGAAAAGGCAGATTTCATGCTGTTACTTGAGAAGTACCAGCATGGCCAAGCCCATCAAGAGGATCTCGTCAGGGGAATCCAGACTCTCCTTGAGTGCTACCCTAATCGCTACTTACAAGACTCGACGCTACTAGGAGGTCAATAGATGAGACTCTGGCACCAAGACTTGATTCCCAAACTCCCTCGTCCCCAGCTCCTGGGCCAACACCGGGAATGCTGCGCCCTTCGAGGCAATGGCTGGGGCAAGAAGCATGCGACGGTCAACTATGTCTTTGACTACTCGCCCTATCGTCTCTATGCCTATCACCGCCTGATCATGGAGGAGATGACCGCTCGTGGCTATAAGGTCAGCCCAGAGTGGTGGGAGCCGACCTACCGAGGCAAGACCTGCCCAGCCTACCCAGAACTGGAAGAGGAAGCCTTGAGCACCCCCATCTATCCCGAGCACCAGGCTACTTACCTCCAAGAATGCCTGGAGAACCTAGCAGAAAAAGGGATTCATTTAGACTAAGAAAAAACGAACCAGACCAGGTTCGTTTTTTTGCGCTAATTCGCAATAAATTGCTATAAACCACTATAAACCTATGGGAGTCCATCAGGTTTTTTGTTTTGCCCTGGAGCATGGAGGTTATCAAGAAATTAGAGTTAAGAAATAGCTAAATAAAAAGAACCATTAGGTGCTTTTTTATAATCATTTGATATAATATTACTGAGGAAATGAAGTAGAAAAATATCGGACGCACCTGAAAGGGTATCTGAGAGGCGGGGAATGTCCGTCCCGCCATTTCCTATTGAGGCTGTAAGACTCTTTTTTAGAATTTTAGCAACTGAGAGAGGGCTAAGAATGAGTAAACAACTTTGGAACTACCTACGATCAATAGTTCAGGTTGTAACTAGTGACGGTAAAGTCATAAAAGGTTTTGTCACAGATTTTATTGACGAAATGGACAATGATGAGCAAGATGAAATCACTATCCTCATTGACAATCCTAGTCCTGATGAACCAACTGAGATTTCTCTCCTTGAGAGTGAGATTATCTCAATTAAAGTAATCTCGTAGCGCATAGAACAATCTAGGCACTTTTACCTGCCTTATTTATGAAAAAGGATTTAGATTTATATGGCGATATTAGATGATTTACAAGCCTTATATGATAACGGCTGGGACGCCTCTTTTGATTATAATGGTCAATCTTGTGGGATTTTTATTAATTCTATTCATGATATTGTAGTGGTTATTGGAGATAAGGAATATCAGGTATCATCATTAAATGAACTGATTTCTTTAAAAATTGGCGATAATACTTTAATAAATATTATGGATGGAATTGAAGTGCAGTATTATTAAAATAAAAAGCAGCTATGACAGGTGCAATTTACTTGTTTACGGAACTCATCGATTTAATCCCTTTTAGTTACCCTTTGTATTTTTCTGCTTATTTATAAGCAATAAAATTTGGTAGAAACAGGATAAGAAACAGAGCAGGCTTAGGCCTGTTTTTTTGCGCGAAAAACCAACAAAATGCTTTGAAAGCGTTAATTTCTTTCTTAAACATGCTATAATAATAGGAGATTATGCACAGGAAAAGGATAAACGGATGAAGGCAGTAGCAACTCCAGAACTTGAGATTGAAAGACAGTTGATCCAGCAGTTGACATCAGGGGAGAGTCAGTGGACCTACCGCGAGGATCTCAAGAATGAAGACCAGTTATGGGACAATTTCTTTGATAAGCTAGCGCAAAACAATGTCGCTCTGCTGGCGGACCATCCCTTGACAGATCAAGAAAAACGTCAGATAAAGAACCAGCTCAACTTTGTCAGCTATTATGAAGCGGCCAAGTGGCTAGCAGGTGAAAATGGGATCGCCAAGGTAGAAGTCCAACGAGAAGATGCTAGTCTAGGGACTATCCGCTTGGCGGTCATCTGGCGGGACAATATCGCTGCTGGTAAGTCGAGCTATGAAGTGGTCAATCAAGTCGAACGCGACAAGGCCTATCCGCTAGACCAGGATCGACGGCTCGATACGACCCTTTTGATCAATGGCCTGCCTCTCATCCATATCGAACTCAAGAGCCCACGAGTGGCTTTTCTAGATGCCTTTCACCAGATCAAAAAGTACGACCGTGAAGGCAAGTTCCGGGGCATTTACTCGAGCTTACAGATGTTTGTCGTGACCAATAAAGTCGACACACGCTATATCGCGGCAGCCCGTGAAAGCAAGCTAAACAAGCAATTCCTGACCAAGTGGGTGGACAAGGACAACCAACCCATGATCGATCTCAACAGCTTTGCTCATGAGGTCCTCTCCATCCCTCGTGCTCACCAGATGGTCATGCAGTACTCGGTCATCGACGATAGCAAGAAAGCCCTCATCCTCTTGCGTCCCTACCAGATCCATGCCATCGAGGCTGTACAGGAAGCCTCCCGCCGTCAGGAGTCGGGCTATATCTGGCATACGACCGGATCAGGCAAGACCTTGACCTCTTACAAGGTAGCACGCAATCTCTTGCAGATCCCAGCGATCCAAAAGACCATCTTTGTCGTCGACCGCAGAGACCTGGACCAGCAGACGACCTCGTCCTTCCTCTCTTATGCGGCCAATGATGTCATCGACATCGACGAGACGGACAATACCCATGAGCTGGTCAAGCGCCTAGGTGGCAATGACAAGCGCGTGGTGGTCTCGACCATCCAGAAAATCACAACCATGATGCGCAAGTTCGAAGAAGGAAAGTACCAGCGAGATGCTGGGAAGATCAAGGACCTGCGCGTAGCCTTTGTCGTGGATGAGTGCCACCGAGCGGTCACCCCACAGACGCAAAAAGAGATCAAGGCCTACTTCAAAAACTCTCTCTGGTATGGCTTTACAGGGACCCCGATCTTTAAGGAAAACAAACGTAAACAAGTGGGAGACCTGGCTCAGACCACCCACCAACAGTATGGCGATCGCCTGCATGAATACACTGTCAAGGAAGCCATCCATGATGGAGCGGTTCTGGGCTTTAAGGTAGACTACCGCAATACCATCATCTCGGATCTCCTAGAAGAAGAAATTCCAGACCAGGCCTATGAGGACAAGGAGCACATGCTAGAGGTCCTCGATGCCATCCTCAATAAGAGCCAGCAACAGCTCAATATCCCCAAAGGGGTTGGAAAGAGCTATGAAGCTATCTTGACAGTCAAGTCCATCCCACGAGCACAGGCCTATTATAATCTGCTCAAGAGCATTCTCGCTGGTAAGGAGCGGGTCAAGGTCTCCGAGCGGGTCAAACGTCATTTGCCAGATTTTCCAAAATTTACCATCACCTACTCAGTGTCTGAAAATGAGGAAGAATCTATCGGCTACCAAGACCACATGAAGCAAGTCATGGAGGACTACAACCAAGAGTTTGGTACGCATTTTAGCCTAGCGGATCTGCGGGGCTTTAACACCGATGTCAACAATCGTCTAGCTAGAAAGCAGGACAAGTATCTCTATCGCAATGAGCAGTTGGACCTGGTCATCGTGGTCGACCGTCTCTTGACCGGTTTTGATGCACCTTGTCTTTCTACGCTCTTTATCGATCGCAAGCCCATGCGCCCACAGGACTTGATCCAGGCCTTCAGCCGGACCAATCGGATCTTTGATGACAAGAAGCACTTCGGCCATATCATCACCTTCCAGCGTCCTCAAGCCTTTAAGGAAGCCGTCGACAATGCCCTCAAGCTCTACTCCAATGGAGGAGAAAATGAGGTCCTAGCACCAAGCTGGGAAGAAGAGAAGCGCAACTTCTTAAAAGCCTGGGCAGAGTTTAAAGGCCAAGTCACAGACTTCGAAGAAGAAGGAGTCGCCCTCGAGCAGGCTCCAACGGCCCAGCTCCGTAAGGTCGCTAAAGCCTATCAGCTCTTTGACAAGTACCAAGCCTCTATCCGCGTCTACTCAGAGTATGATAAAGAAGAGATCTATCGAGAAACAGGCCTTAGCGATAGCCAGCTTGAAGCCTATCTGGGCCTCTATCAAAATATCCTGGCAGAGATCAAGAGCAGGGATCCAGAAGTGGACAGCCAAGATGAGCTGGATATCCACTATGAGCTAGAGTCTGTCCAAGTCGATGAGATTAACTATGCCTATATCCTGATGCTGATCCAGAGTATGATCCAGCAGGAGGAAAATGACGAGCAGACCCTGAGTGACAAGGATATCGCAACCGTGGATAGCTATATCGAGAGCCTTAACCGGACCAATCCAAGTCTAGCGGAGATCATCCAAAATCTCTGGACCCAAGTCCAAGAAGAGCCAGAACGCTACCGAGGACAATCCATCACCGGAGTCTTGGACCAGATGATCGAATCCGTCATCGATAGCCATATCGAAAGCTTCGCCAAAAACTGGTATATCGGAGCCGACGAACTGCGCTACTATATCCAACACTACCGCAAAGGCTCTAAAAAACAAGCCGGCGAAAGCCAGCTGACCAAGAGCCAACGCTACAAAGATTACAAGGCGGAAGTAGCAGATGCCCTCAACCCACTCAGCTACAAAAAACAAATCAAAGAAGCCTATACCCAACTGATCGAAGAGGTGATTGAACCACTGAGAGTGGGGAGGTAAGAAAAAGGAGTATTATAAAAATGAATAAAATTACTATTTATTTTCAATTAATTAACAATAAGGTAATTGCATTACATACAGAACAAATTAATGAATTATATAATGAGAGCCTTGAATCAGAGAGTCTGGATGGTATTATTCAAGAATTTCAAAATAATGGATACGAATTAACTGATGAACAAAAAGAAGAATTATTTGAAATTTTTAACGATGATATTTCGTCTGCTAATGAAAGTGATGTATCTCAAGATGATGGATTTATAATAAAGCACTGGGTAAGTAATAGGTCTTACGGAGAATTAATTGATATGTATGATTTAGGAGAGATAAAAAAACCAGAGATGCAACGAGAATTTGTCTGGAATTCTGCAAAAAGTTCAAGATTTATCGAATCTATCATATTAGGTTTACCAATACCGCCGTTATTCTTATTGGAAGTAAAAGATAACGAATATGAAATAATTGATGGATTCCAACGGTTAACTACATTATTTAACTATATAAAAGGTTATCCTTGGTCAGGAAAAAAAGATTCGGGGAGAAATTTGCCTGCTAGGTTGTCTAATAGAAATATTAAAGAGAGCATCGCAGGAAAGAAATTTGATGATTTAGAACCTATCTATCAAAGAAAAATTAGAAGAAGTACAGTACCTCTAATGGAGTTTAAACAGATCTCACCTGGGGATTTCACATCAAAATATTTAATATTCGAAAGAATTAATACAGGTTCAGAAAAATTAAATTCAATGCAAATCCGTAAATCGTTAGCATATGGGGAATTTATGAACGACTTATATGATTATGCAAACTCTGATGAAATTTTTATGTCTCTATTTTCTACTACTCAAGTAAAAAAGGATATTCATGTTGAGGCACTTCTACGCACTTTAGCAATCAGTGATGCATACTATAAAAAATACAAATATTCAAAAAGAGGGATAAAAAATATGCTGGATGAATATTGTGAAATTTATCGTAATAACAAAATTGATGTTAACCGAATCAATTCAATTTTCAGTGTTATAAAAGAACTTTGGGATTTGTTTGGGGATGATATTTTTAAAAGAGTAAATTCTGAAGGTAAATTTGAAGGTATATTAAATATATCCATATTAGAATCTTTAGTTGGCGTTATTGTTGAGAATGATTATGCTATAAATCAAGAATTATTTCAGAAATATAAACATAAAATGCAAAAAGTCTATGAAGATGATGTACTGGACACTGAGAAAAGTCCGTTTTCAGCTAATACAGGAACGTATAGATCAATTGAAAAAAGGTATGAAATTTGTGAATCTATATTTGGAGTATAAAGATGTTTAAAAACAGAGATTACCTAGATTATTTTGAGAGGTTAGAGAAAATTAAGAAAGAAATTGAATATGCTGAAATGATGCAGGCTAGTCTTTCAGAATATCGTTTGGAACATAGAGAATTTGCAATGAGTATAGATTTAGATTTTAAGGTGTTACAAACGGCGTATGATTTCTATAAACCTAGCTTACTAATCTCCTCTTATACATTTTCGGAACAATTAGTTAAATATTTTATATATTCAATTTTGAATATGCATGATGAAGATTTTATTGAAAATCAACATCTTGCTAAATTTGTTGAGAAAAAAATTCCAAAAAAAAGATTTGTGCCAAATATAAAGGTGAAAGATATATCTAACTTATTCAGTGAATTTATTCAATTTGATGAGGGTCAAATTATAAAATTACTAAAAATTAAAGAATTTGAAGATAATTATAAGTCTTATGATCTTATGATTGAAAATAGACATTTGTTTGCTCACAGTGGTGAAAACCAAGGATATGACTTGAATACTATTAAAGAATCATTCCCTGTTTTAGAGTTATTAATGGATGAAATCTATAATATAAATAATAAATTTGAAGCGAGAGTAAGTTTAGAGAATGAACTGATTCAAATAAAAAATTTGATAAATAGTTTTTTTGAAAAAAAAACAAGGAAAAATGGTAAAAAAGTGAAGGCTTTGTTAAAGGATTTAAAGAAACATTCTAAGAAATCGTTGAAAATTTTGAAAATTTTACGAAAGGAATCGAAGATTTATATCTTTTTATATGATACATTGGAATGTATTTCAAATATAGATGGAAGAAAAAATTACGAAGTACTATTATGTAATATAGAACAGTTGAATTTGTAGCAGGTATTAAGATGTCAAAAATGATTATGTGTATTCCTAAAATAAGATTTAAAGATTATTTAAATGATTGGCTATATACAGAATTAAAAGAAGTTAAAGATGTTAGAGACGGTACTCATGCTTCTCCCAACTATTTTTTTTCAGGTTATCCTTTAGTAACTTCAAAGAATTTAACAGATTCTGGACTAAATCTAAATGATGTATCATTAATTTCTGAGTCAGATTATATAGAGATTAATAAACGTTCAAAAGTAGAAGCGGGAGATATTCTGCTTGGGCTTATTGGTACAATAGGAAAACCAGTTTTAGTTGAAATAGATGGATTTGCTATAAAAAATGTAGGATTGATAAAAAATGGTGGACAAATACAAAATCAATTTTTATTGCAATATTTAAAAACGAACATATTCAATAAATATATTCAAATTGAAATGGCTGGGAACACTCAAAAATTTTTGGGACTAGAAACTCTACGTAATACCAAAGTTCCAATTCCTAGTCCAGAAGAACAATCCGCCATTGGCTCTCTTTTCCGCACCCTCGACGACCTTCTATCTAGCTACAAGGACAATCTCGCCAACTATCAATCTCTTAAGACTACCATGCTCTCCAAGATGTTTCCCAAAGCTGGACAGACCGTTCCTGAGATTCGTTTGGATGGATTTGAAGGAGAGTGGAAGTTTATTAGATTGGGAAAAGTTCTTTTAGAAGCATATCAAGGAATTAATACTACTTCAGATAAAGTAGAGTATTCCGTATCGGGAATTCCAATTTTACAGGCAAAACATATCACGAATGGACAAATCAACTATAAAGATACCCGCTATTTAGATATGGATATATATGAACATTACATTTCAAAATATATGCCTAAAAAAGGAGAAATTTTATTTGCAAATATTGGTACCATTGGGCCGTCTGTACTTGTAGATACTGATGAATTGTTTTTAATTGCTTGGAATATTTTAAAAATGAGCATTAAAGACAATTATTCACCTGTTTTTATAAAACTAACTTTATCTTTACTAGATTCTAAACATATTTTTGAAAGAATAACTACTGGAAATGCTACTAAATTTATTAATAAAGATGAGATAATGGATATTAGAATTAGTGTTCCATCTCTTCCTGAACAACAAGCCATCGGCGCCTATTTCTCTAACCTCGATAACCTCATTAATTCTCATCAAGAAAAAATTTCTCAGCTAGAAACACTCAAAAAGAGACTCTTGCAGGATATGTTTATCTAAGGAGGGATTATGTATAGTTCTAAAAAAGATTTGATTGAAAAGTTAGAATCTGAAAAGAAAAGATTTCGAGATAATTTAAGTCAAATTGCTGATTATGAAAAAGATTTATATAATCGAGTAGATAATTATCTATCTGAACTTATTTCTTTTATAAATGACGAGCTAAATGAAAAAGTTTTGTCTAATGATGTAACTGTAAGGTACAAAACATTACGAGAGAATTTGTTAGAAAGCATATACAAATGTTTTGATGGTGATATTCATTCGTATGATTCTATATTTCCTCAAGTTTTATATAATTTCAAAGTAATTAAACTTTTTTCTTTCATTGCTAAAATAGATTCTACTACTGTTATTATAGGGGCTAATGGGGCAGGGAAAACTAGTCTTATTAATGAATTAAGAAAGAATAGTATAGATGAGATGTATGTTTTACCTGCTCAAAAACTGTTATGTTTTGCTACTCATATTCAGGATAGGAATGTAGTTGATGAGGAGTCTTATATAAATGAGTTTAACAATATAAGCCTAAAGTACGAAACAATAGATTTATACCTTAATCAGATTGATGCAAATTTTTCAAATGCTTTTACAAAATTAATAACACTGTTAGTAAAAGACATCATGGCTGTAGCTACAGACCATTTCAGGGGTAAAAATGAATCGTCATTATCTTTGTGGCAAAAATTAGAAAAAATATGGAATAAAATTAAACCAGAAATAAAATTTGATATTGATACTAAAAATACAGTTGTTAAAATCGAAAAGAATGGATCTAAATATAGTATAAATGGTCTTAGTGATGGAGAACGTTGTATATTGTTTTATATTGGAAATGTTCTTCTAGCTCCAGAGAATAGCTATATTGTCGTTGACGAACCAGAAACATTTCTAAATGCTGCCGTCTATAATGAATTATGGGATTTGCTAATATCAGAACGACCTGATTGTCAATTTATTTTTGCTTCACATAACATGGACTTTGTTCAATCAAGAACTAATGCAACCTATATATGGTGTAAGAAATTTGAAGCACCTTATGACTTCGATTATGAACAATTGGAAGAATCTCAGGAATTTCCTTTATCCTTATTAGCAAAAGTTTCTGGTACAAGGAAACCAATACTATTTTGTGAGGGAACTAAAACTAGTATAGACTATCAGATTTATTCTAAACTATTCAGTGAATTTTGTTTTGTAAAACCAGTTCAAGGGCATAAGCAAGTTATTCAATACACAAAGGCTTATAATAATTTAAACAAAATGCATGGAAATAAAGCATATGGCATTATTGATTATGATTGGATGAATGAAAGTAGTATTCAAGAGAACACAGAAGAGGGGATTTTTGTTCTTCCATTTAATGAAGTAGAGATGATACTTATTGATGAAGCAGTAGTGAAGTCTTGCTTACCTTTTGATGACGACAAAGAAAAACAACGAAAATTTGAAAATTTTCAACAAAGTATTATTGAATCTTGTAAAGCAAACAAAGATAAAATAATAAGTATAGCATTGAAAAAGAGACTTGATGAATTCATGGAAAGTCATTTAATTGAAATAAGTGAACCAAATGAACACGATGCTCATGTGTTTTTAGATAGCTTATCTTCTGAATTTGATGTAGATTCAACGTTTAATATAATTAATTCTATTGTTGAAGAAAGTTTGGCTTCATCTGATTTTTCAAGGATATTAAAGATTTGTAACTTAAAAAAAGAAATAATTGAATACAGAGGTAACACAGAAATAACTCCTAAGTTCAAAGAAAAAGCTTTAAGTCGTATAGCCCTGGATTCTGAACTATATATATTATTAAGAACAAAATATTTTAATGAATTTGTAACTCTACTTAATAATAAAAAACTTGATTTTTAAATTAATTTCTAGATATAGATACAAAAGAAACTCTTACAAGATATGTTTATCTAACCTTCAAAAAATAACCTTATCAGTATCCATAAGCGCACCCTTTTTCGAATAGTATAAGTGAGCCCCTTTGATCCTTTCAAAGGGTGCTCCTTAGTATTTAATAACTTAAAAGTATTTACTTTTAATAACTTTAGAGTTATAATAAATTCGAAAAGAGGTTGCTTTGTGCACGCTATTTATTTTTATAAGGACAAACAAGGGAATCAACCAGTCTTGGACTATATGAGGGAGCTAGCTCGTCGCGATAGCAAGGACAGCCGGATCAAACTCAACAAGCTCAATGACTATATCGAGCTTTTGAGCCAGCAGGGAACACGTGCTGGCCAACCCTACATCAAGCATCTGGATGCGGAGATTTGGGAGTTGAGACCCTTACGGGATCGGATTTTATTCGTGGCTTGGCTAGATGGGAGCTTTGTCTTACTGCATCCTTTTGTCAAAAAGACGCAAAAGACACCCAGACGAGAGATCGAGAAAGCCAAGCGGGAGTTGCAAGATTTGAAGGAAAGAGGGCTAAGTGATGAAGAATAGTGCCATCGGCAGCAATTGGAAAGATGTGAGAGCAGAGCTCTTCACCAAGGAAGAAATCTTGGAAAGTGATCTGCGGGTCGCGATTATGACAGAGCTGATCGAGGCTCGGCATGAAAAGGGCATTAGCCAAAAGAAACTAGAAGAACTCAGTGGGGTTAGTCAACCGGTCATCGCTCGGATGGAGACGGGAAAGACCAGCCCTCAATTGGACACAGTCTTGAAAGTCTTAGCCAGTCTAGGCAAGACCCTCGCTGTCGTCCCACTGGAACAAGAAAAGGTCTAAAAAAAATCAGAAAGAATTACTATGGAAACAACACAAACCTCCCAGTCGCTCTACCAAGCCCTGTGGAACTCAGCAGATGTGCTCCGCTCTAAGATGGATGCCAATGACTATAAGTCTTATCTCTTGGGGATGATCTTTTACAAGTACCTCTCAGATAAGTTGCTCTTCTTCGTGGCGGAGACCATGGAGGAGGAGACAGAGAGTCTGGATGAAGCCTTGGCACTTTACCGTTCCTACTATGAGGATCCAGACTCTCAAGAGGACTTGATCTCTGTCATCACCGATGAGCTCAACTATGTTATCAAGCCAGACTTGACCTTTACGGCCTTGGTAGACCGGGTCAATGAAGGGACTTTCCAACTGGAAGATCTGGCTCAGGGCTTTCGAGACATCGAGCAAAGTGATGACCTCTATGAGAATCTCTTTGAGGACATTGATCTCTATTCCAAGAAGCTAGGGGCGACACCTCAAAAACAAAACCAGCTAGTGGCTGCCGTTATGAAAGAGCTAGCAGTGCTGGATGTGGCAGGTCATGCGGGAGATATGCTTGGAGATGCCTATGAGTACTTGATTGGTCAGTTTGCGACCGACTCTGGTAAGAAGGCAGGAGAGTTCTATACGCCCCAGCCTGTTGCCAAGCTCATGACCCAGATTGCCTTTTTAGGGCGTGAAGACGTGCAGGGCTTTACTATCTACGATGCCACCATGGGATCGGGCTCCCTCTTGCTCAATGCCAAGAAATTTTCTCACCAGCCTCAAACCGTCCAGTATTTTGGTCAGGAGCTCAATACCTCTACCTATAACCTGGCTCGGATGAACATGATCCTACACGGGGTTCCGGTGGAAAACCAGTTCTTGCATAATGCCGATACGTTGGATGAAGACTGGCCGACCCAAGAGCCGACCAACTTTGATGGGGTCCTCATGAACCCACCATACTCAGCTAAGTGGTCCGCAATCTCTGGCTTTCTCCAAGATCCTCGCTTCTCCCCATTTGGTAAGCTTGCGCCTCAGTCCAAGGCAGACTTCGCCTTTCTCTTGCACGGATACTATCACTTGAAACAAGACAATGGAGTTATGGCTATCGTCCTTCCTCACGGGGTCCTTTTCCGTGGCAATGCTGAAGGAACCATTCGCAAGGCCTTGCTGGAAGAAGGGGCCATTGATACGGTGATCGGTCTTCCTGCCAATATCTTCTTCAATACCAGCATCCCAACGACAGTCATCATTCTCAAAAAGAACCGGACCAATCGGGACGTCTACTTTATCGATGCTTCTAAGGAATTTGACAAGGGCAAGAACCAGAACATCATGACGGATGTCCATATCGAGAAGATCCTCAAGGCCTATAAGAGCAGAGAGGACATGGATAAGTTTGCCCATCTGGCAAGTTTTGAGGAGATCGTCGAGAATGACTACAACCTCAATATCCCACGCTATGTGGACACCTTTGAGGAAGAAGAAGTGGAGCCACTGACAGAGATCGTGGCTAAGATTAACCAAACCAATGCGACGATTGAAACCCAGACAGCCTCTCTTCTAGACATGCTTAGCCAACTTCATGGAACGACACCTGAAGCCGATGCTGAACTCAAGAAATTTGTCGAGGAGTTTAAGGGCTAAGTCTTAATAGCATCTAACAGACAATTCCCTCCTTAGTTTTCTAAGGAGGTTTTTTATCGAGTTGTTTTTCTTGCTTCCTTGGAAAAAGAGTGTATAATGATGTAATATAAAAAGTTACAACGAAACAAAACCGAAAAGGAGACACTTATGACCTACGCCTACAATAGCAAGATTTACTTGGCAGAAGCAGTCCTCAATGTGAAGGATCTGGCTCGTCAGACTGCTTTTTACACCCAGATTCTGGGGTTAGAGATTTTGTCTCAGACTGAGGAGGAAGTCCTTCTTGGGGTTGAAGGCAAACCCTTGGTGCACCTCATCCAAACGGAGCGGACTGAGGTTGTTAAGGCTAGCTACGGTCTCTACCACATGGCCATTCTCCTACCTAGTCGGGAGGACTTGGCGGATGTCTTCAAGCATATGGCTGAGTTGAAGGTTCCCTTTGTCGGTGCTGCTGACCATGGCTACAGTGAGGCTCTCTATCTTGAAGATCCAGAGGGAAACGGCATTGAGCTCTACCGGGATAAGCCGGTGGCGGAGTGGGATATTCGTGAGGATGGCCGCATCATTGGGGTGACAGAGGAGCTATCTGCTCAAGAGATCTATGAAATGGGTCGCAAGGTGGAGCCCTTCCAGATAGCGTCCGCTACCCGCATGGGTCATATCCACCTCTCCGTAAGGGATAGCCGAGCAGCATCAACCTTTTACCAAAAGGTACTGGAATTATCGAATAAGTTTACTGTTCCATCTGCCAGCTGGATCGCTTCTGGAGTTTACCACCATCATTTGGCAGTCAATGAATGGGCCGGCAAGCACTTGGCCAAACGGGAAGCCCAGCTTCCTGGCCTTTCCTATTACGTCGTTCAAGTAGAAAAGAAAGAAGACTTGGTTGCCATCGCCGAGAGAGCAAAAGAGCAGGAGGCAGCTGTCACCTGGCTGACCTCAAGTGAGCTCGCGTTTACAGATCCGGATGGGATCGTGACTCGAGTCAGAAAGGATTAGAAAGCCTGATAAATTAGGCTTTTTGATAGAAAAAAACTAAATAGTAAAAATTAGTAATATTTCAAGTTGTAATTCTTGACAGGACATCTAGTCCTTGTATAATAGTTTTTGTAATAAATAAACTTACAACAGAAAGAAGAAACAGCTATGAAAAACATTTTATTTATCGTCGGATCCCTTCGTCAAGGATCTTTCAACCACCAAATGGCTCAGAAAGCAGAAAGCCTTCTTGAAGGAAAAGCAACTGTGACTTACTTGGACTACAAAGACATCCCTATGATGAACCAAGATTTGGAAACGCCAACCTTGCCAGCAGTGCAAGCGGCGCGTGATGCGGTCCTTGCTGCGGATGCCATCTGGATCTTCTCACCAGTTTATAACTTTGCCATTCCAGGTGTGGTAAAAAACTTGATCGACTGGCTCAGCCGTGCGCTTGACCTATCAGAAACTCGTGGCCCATCTGCCCTCCAAGACAAGATCGTAACAGTCTCTTCAGTCGCTAACGCAGGACACGAACCAATGTTTGTGGCTTACCAAGCCCTCTTACCATTCGTTCGTACCCAAGTAGTGGGAGACTTCACAGGAACGACCGTAAACCCAGAAGCCTGGGCAACAGGTGAATTGGTCTTGACAGACGAAGCCATCGCAGGATTGGAAAAACAATCCCACGCCTTGTTGGAAGCGTAATAAAAGCTGAGACTTCTGTCTCAGCTTTTTTAAATACTAAACAATTGTCCGAAGAGGTAGGTAACACCCATGGTAAGTAGTCCGATGACCAAGTTGCGGATCATGGCTTGCTTGGTAGGGGCTTTTCCGAGCTTAGCACTGGTGTAGCCAGTAAAGAGAAGGGAAAGGGCTACAATGAAGACTGATGATGGAATGCGGATTTCCTTGGGAAAGAGAAGGATGGACAGCATGGGAGGAAGGGATCCGAGGACAAAGGCAATAAAGCTCGAGATGGCCGCATGCCATGGATTGGTAAACTCTTCAAACTCCAGGCCATACTTTTCTTCCACCAAGGCCTTGAGAGGGTGTTTGAGAAAGGCCCGCTCGGTCATGATTTGAGCAGCAGTTTCGCATTCCCCATTTTGAATATAGGCTGCATAGAGGGAGTCGCGTGCAGCTTTTGGATCGCGGTCCAGAAGGGCTTGTTCTCGGCTCACAGCGGCTTCTTCTGTATCCTTTTGAGTCGATACAGACACGTATTCACCACCTGCCATAGAGAAGGCACCGGCTAGAATTGCAGAAAGGCCGGATAGAAAGATGATCCAGAGGTTACTGGTCGCACTGGCAACACCAATGACAACTCCAGCGATTGAGATAATGCCATCATTGGCACCGAGCACTCCAGCCCGTAAGATATTTAAGCGGTCGTTAAAAGAGGCATCAACCCCATGTTTTGTTTCAGTCATACTTGTCTCCTAGATCTTATTTAGAATGATTATAATTAAAGTCGAGTAATTTTGCAAGTCTTTTGTGTCAAATGATAAAAGTCCGACAATTTAAGAAAAGTCTAATGACCATTTAGACCTGGTTAATCCTAAGGCAAGAGAGGGAAATATAGATATTATAGTGTTTTGACAATAGAAATAATTTTAGATATAATTTACAAAAGTAAAAATATTTATAGGAGAGAACCATGAAAAAATTAGTCGCAAGTGGAATCACTTTGCTTTCAGTCTTGACCTTGGTCGCATGTTCGGGAAATCAAACTGCAAAACCAGAGGCTTCTTCAGAAAAATCTTCTAGCAAGGTGGAAAAGAAATCTTCTTCTAAGAAGTCTTCCTCATCTAAGAAGAAATCATCATCATCAAAGAAATTTGAATTGACGGATGATACAAGTAGTTCTTCCAGTCAATCTTCATCAGGATTTGGCGCTCAAGCAACAGCTCCAGAAGTTGTTTTGGTAACAGACCAAGAAATTGAAAATGCGAAAACAATCGGTGAAATCAAGGGACTTTATGCAAAACTAGCTGAAAATTATAAGAAGCATGCCAATGAATTGGGAGAAAAGTTGCCAAAATCTGAACAAGAATCTTACTTCAAGACCTTGGAACCTGGTATCAAGAAGATGGATGAAGAGTTGGCTTCTTTGAATGAAACTCTTGCTCAATTTGGAGACGATACAACGCTTTTCCCAGATGAGCACCGTGCTGCCTTTATTGAAAACTTTAAAGCAACCCGTGATACGATGACAAATGCTTTGGTAACTGCTTATAAGTTGGTTGGAGGTTTAACTAGCTAAGGTTTCTGTCTTTTCTGTGGGGACTCAGTTTCTACAGCTATAGATTGGATCAAGATCGAAAGTAAGAAAAGAGTCAGCAGATTGCAATTTCCATCTGCTGACTCTTTTTTGCTGTCTTGCTTTGCTAGTCTTTTAAAGGCAGTCGTGTTATAATCGTACTAGCAGATTATTGAAGGAGAAATTCATGAATCAAACAGTTGAATATCTAAAAGAACTCACAGCCATCGCATCACCGACAGGTTTTACGGAAGAAGTAGCAGCTTACTTGGTCAAGACTTTGACAGAGATGGGCTACAGTCCTATCCGTACAGCTAAGGGAGGTGTGACCGTTGTCCTCAAGGGGGAAAATGACGAGCAACACCGCTACATCACGGCCCATGTGGATACCTTGGGAGCTATTGTCCGTGCTGTGAAACCAGATGGCCGTCTCAAACTGGATCGCATCGGGGGCTTCCCTTGGAACATGATCGAAGGGGAAAACTGTACCGTCCATGTGGCCAATACAGGTAAAACCCACTCTGGTACTATCCTTGTCCACCAAACCTCTTGCCACGTTTACAAGGATGCGGGAACTGTAGAGCGGACCCAGGACAACATGGAAGTGCGCTTGGATGAAAAAGTGACCAATGAAAAAGAAACGCGTGACTTGGGGATTGAAGTGGGAGACTTTATCAGTTTTGATGCTCGGACTATCGTCACAGATACGGGCTTTATCAAGTCTCGCCATTTGGATGACAAGGTCAGCGCTGCCATCTTGCTCAATCTCCTCCGCGTCTACAAAGAAGAAGGCGTGACCCTTCCAGTAACGACTCACTTTGCCTTCTCTGTCTTTGAAGAAGTAGGGCATGGGGCTAACTCCAGTATCCCAGCTCAAGCTGTCGAATACTTGGCAGTGGACATGGGGGCTATGGGAGATGACCAGCAGACAGACGAGTACACAGTTTCTATCTGTGTCAAAGATGCTTCTGGTCCTTACCACTATGGTTTCCGTCAGCATTTGGTGGCCTTGGCCAAGGAGCAAAATATCCCTTACAAACTGGACATCTATCCTTTCTATGGATCCGATGCCTCCGCAGCTATGAGCGCAGGAGCAGAAGTCAAGCATGGTCTTCTTGGAGCAGGGATCGAGTCTAGCCATTCCTATGAGCGGACCCATGTGGATTCAGTGGTGGCGACAGAGCGCATGGTCGATGCCTATCTCAAGAGTGATTTGGTCAAATAAACTTTGTTATCAAGGGTAAAAAATCGGATGGAATCTGCCTGGACAAGTTGTCTAGGCAGATTTTTTAGGATAAACTGTCAAAAAATTCTTGACAAGCCTAAAAAATGTAGTAAAATATGAAGTAAATCAGAAAGTAACTAGTCTAAGATTTTCAGGGAGCCTGCGGGTATTGTGAGTAGGTAGTCGGAGTTAGTGAACATTGGGCTGATTGTTTAGAGTAGGAGAAGATAACACATATTCTTCTCGGTAGGCACCCCTTATCGTGCGACTCCTTGTTAGAGGAGATAGAGATAATGGTCGCTTTCTACCCTTTTGACCATTAACTGAGGTGGTACCGTGTTAAACCCGATTTAATGCCCTCACAGAGTTTTACTCTGTGAGGTTTTTTGTATTCTTTTGAAGTTGGTCAGCTTACTAACTTCGAAGAATATTGGATGTGTTTGGATCAGGACTTGCATCGCTTCGTCCCTAGGAAAAGAAAGGAATTCCTATGAAAAAAATTTTACCAGCTGATACCTTAACCCCCATTCTAGCCTACATGCGTGTCCAAGGTGACCATAAGGTCATCCTTGAGTCGATCCCGCGTGAGAAGGAGAACGCCCGCTTTTCTATCGTGGCCTATAATCCAGTGTTTGAGGTGGTCTATCAGGATGGGATCCTGTATGAGAACGGCAAGGTGCTGGAGCAAGATCCTTTTGACTATCTCCATCAGGTAACGGTCAAGGGACTGACGTCTGATCTTCCTTTTGCCGGTGGAGCTATCGGTTTTGCAGGCTACGATATGATCGGGGTTTACGAAGAGATTGGACGGATTCCTCAGGATACGATTGGGACACCAGACATGCATTTCTTCATCTACGAGTCCTATGTGATTTTTGACCACAAGAAGGAAAAAGTCTATGTGGTGGAGGACAATATCTACTCTGGTCGGAGCAATGATGCAGTCCGTCAATCACTGGGGCAAGTGGTGACCAATCTGCAAACCCAAGCGCCCAATGAGTTCACCCCTCAGGCCTTGCAGGCTCTGCAGTTCAGCAACCACATTGAGAAGGAAGTTTTTATGGAGATGGTGGATCAGGCTAAGAAGCTGATCCGCGAAGGCGATATGTTCCAGTGTGTCCTCAGTCAACGCTTCTCAGCAGACTTCGAGGGAGATCCCTTGGATTATTACCGAAATTTGCGCGTGACCAATCCGTCCAACTATCTTTATTTCTATGACTTTGGAGACTACCAGATCATTGGGGCCAGTCCGGAAAGCCTGGTATCTGTGAAGAAGGGAGAGGTGACGACGAATCCGATCGCCGGAACTCGACCTCGTGGAGCGACGGAAGAAGAGGACCAAGCTCTGGCTCATGAACTCCTTCACGATATCAAGGAAACTGCCGAACACCGCATGCTGGTGGATCTGGGACGCAATGATATCGGGAAAATCGCCCAAAATGGGACGGTCGAAGTGACCAAGTATATGGAAGTGGAGTATTTCCGCTATGTCATGCACCTCACCAGTGTGGTCAAGGGGCAACTCCTTCCTCACCTAACAGCCCTGGATGCTCTTAAGGCTACACTACCAGCGGGGACAGTCTCTGGTGCTCCTAAGATTCGGGCCATGCGTCGGATCTATGAGTTGGAACAGGAAAAACGGGGGGTCTATGCAGGTGCGATCGGCTACCTCTCCGCGACAGGGGACATGGACTTTGCTATTGCTATCCGGACCATGATCCTCAAAAATCAAAAGGCCTATGTCCAGGCAGGAGCAGGGATTGTCTATGACAGTGTTCCGGAGAATGAATTTTACGAGACGATTAACAAGGCAAAATCGATGACAAGAATAGGAGATGTTCAATGATTTTATTAGTGGATAATTATGATTCCTTTACCTATAATTTGGCCCAATACTTGGGAACTTTTACAGAGGTTGAGGTCTTGCGAAATGATGACGAGCGCTTGTATGAGCAGGCGGAGGTGGCAGATGCCCTCGTCTTCTCACCCGGTCCAGGATGGCCTGCAGATGCTGGGAAAATGGAAGCCATGATCAAGGACTTTGCAGCTAAAAAACCTATGCTAGGGATTTGCTTGGGTCACCAGGCCCTGGCGGAGACTTTTGGTGGCAAGTTGCGCTTGGCTAAGAATGTCATGCATGGCAAACAAAGCCAGATTACCTTTGAAACGCCATCTCCCATTTTCAAAGATATTGAGAATGATGTACCCATCATGCGTTACCATTCTATCGTCGTTGACCAAATGCCAGAAGAATTTGAGGTTACGGCCATTACCACGGACGATCAAGAAATCATGGCCATTCAACACAAGAGCCTGCCCATCTACGGACTTCAGTATCATCCTGAGAGTATCGGCAGTCCAGATGGTCTAAAAATGATCGAAAATTTTGTGAAGCTCGTCCTAGACTAGACCAGCAGTTCCAAGCAGATAAAAATTTCAATTGAATCGTGTAGAAAAGACAAGAGGAAACCCTTATGAAAGAATTATTCTTACAAATCTCTAATCGCCAAGACTTGACGCAAGAGCAGGTCCAAGAAGTCTTTGATCAAATCTTGCAGAACCAACTATCAGAAAGTCAAATCGCTGCCTTTTTGATGGGACTCAAAACCAAGGGGGAAACAGCGGACGAAATTACGGGGATTGTTCGCGCCTTAAAGGCCCATGCGACGGTATTGCCCGAGACTTTTTCAGATGCTATGTGCAACTGTGGGACTGGTGGCGATCAATCCTATAGCTTTAACATTTCGACGACCGTTTGCTTCGTTTTGGCTGCTGGTGGGATCCGCATGGCCAAGGCCGGCAATCGCTCTGTTTCTTCTAAGTCAGGGTCTGCAGATGTCCTAGAAGCGCTTGGTATCAACGTGGCTGCCTCGCCAGATACTCTCTCTAAAGCACTGGACGAGATTGGCTTGGCCTTTATTTTTGCGCAGACCATGCATCCGGCTATGCGCTTCATTGGCCCAGCTCGCCAAGCTATGGGGATTCCAACTATTATGAACCTGGTCGGACCTCTCGCTAATCCGTTGGATTTAGAAACGCAACTCATGGGTCTCTATCGTGCCGAATTGCAAGAGATTGTCGCGCATGCCATTCAACAGTTGGGACGTAAACGTGCCGTCGTTATCACAGGTCCTGACAATATGGACGAAGCAGCTCTTTATGGAACCAATACCTATACCCTGCTAGAAAATGGCAAGATCAGCCAGCATACCTTTACCTATGAAGATCTGGGTATGGACAAGGTGGAGCTGTCCGAAATTACAGGTGGTGATGCCAAGGAAAATGCTGCGATTCTCCTTAGTGTCTTGAAGAATGAAGCCAGCCCTTATCTGGAAACAACGGTTCTCAACGCAGGTCTTGGTTTCTATGCCAATGGAAAAGTCGCAACCATCAAAGAAGGTGTAGAGTTGGCACGTCAATTGATTGCGGATGGTTCTGCCCTTGCTAAATTGCAACACTTACAAGAGGTTCAAGTATGAGTAAAGCCTTTCTACCGACGATCCTAGAACAAAAAGAAAAAGAAGTGGCGCAACTGGTCATGGAAGATTTCCAGCCTCTCCGTCAGACCTATCGCATCTATGATTTTCTCAAGAGCCATCAAGAGCACTTGCAGATCATCGCCGAGGTGAAGAAGGCAAGTCCTAGTATGGGGGATATCAATCTGGATGTAGATATTGTCGCCCAAGCCAAGACCTATGAAGAAAATGGGGCAGCCATGATCTCGGTTCTGACAGACCAAGTCTTCTTCAAGGGAGATATAGACTACCTTCGTGAGATTTCTTCCCAGGTGACGATTCCAACCTTGGCCAAGGATTTTATCATTGATGAGAAACAGATTGTCCGATCTCGTAATGCCGGAGCTACGGTTATTCTCTTGATTGTCGCAGCTCTGCCAGAAGCCCGGCTCAAGGAGCTTTATGATTTTGCGACGGGGCTTGGTTTGGAGGTGCTGGTAGAAACCCATAACTTACCTGAGCTCGAAATAGCCCATCGGATCGGGGCTGACATCATCGGAGTAAACAACCGGAACCTGGTCACCTTTGAAACGGATCTGAATGCTAGTCTTGAATTGTCTACACATTTTAAAGACCAGCCGGTTTATATATCGGAGTCCGCTATTTTTAATGGTGCAGATGCGGCTCTAGTCGCTCCCTACTTTAATGGGATCTTGGTAGGGACTGCCCTCATGACAGCAGGGGATGTAGCAGAAAAGGTCAAGGAGTTGCAAATTGACAAAGGTTAAAATATGTGGCCTGTCTACAGTGGAAGCAGTGGAGACGGCTGTCCTAGCAGGTGCAGACTATATCGGTTTTGTTTTCGCTGAGAGCAAGCGACAAGTCAGTCTGGAGCAAGCCCACGAATTAGCAAAACTGGTGACTGGCAAGACCAAAATTGTTGGAGTCTTTGTCTCACCAAGTCTAGAGGAGTTGGAGCAAGCCATTGGTCAGGTTCCCTTAGACATCGTTCAGATTCATGGAATGTTTGATGAAGCTCTGATTCCAAAAATCTCAGTTCCAGTCATTCGAGCAATCCAGCTCAGTGACCAGGAAGCTAAAGTAACCAGCCCGGCAGATTTTCTGCTCTTTGATGCTCCCGTAGCTGGGAGTGGGCGAACCTTTGATTGGGATTTGCTGAAAGATCAGAAGATTCAGCAGGATTTCTTTATTGCAGGGGGCTTAACAGTGGACAATGTCCGTCAAGCTAGAGAGACCTTTCAGCCATATGCACTAGATGTCTCTTCAGGGGTCGAAACAGACGGGCGCAAAGATATAGAAAAGATAAAAGCATTTATAGAAGGAGCGAAAGCATGAACTATCAACTACCGGATGAAAAAGGGTTTTATGGAAAATTTGGAGGACAGTTTGTCCCAGAAACCCTGATGACAGCCGTGATTGAACTGGATAAGGCTTATAGAGATGCCAAAGCAGATCCAAGCTTTCAAGCGGAATTGGATGATTTGCTCAAGAATTATGTAGGTCGGGAAACTCCACTTTACCACGCAAAAAGTCTCTCCAAACATATCGGTGGAGCGCAAATCTACTTGAAACGGGAAGACCTCAACCATACAGGGGCTCACAAGATTAACAATGCCCTTGGTCAGGTCTTGCTAGCTAAACGGATGGGCAAGAAAAAGATCATCGCGGAGACAGGAGCTGGTCAACACGGGGTAGCGACAGCGACGGCAGCGGCACTCTTTGAGATGGAGTGTACCATCTACATGGGGGAAGAAGATGTCAAACGCCAAGCCCTCAATGTCTTTCGGATGGAGCTCTTGGGAGCAAAAGTCCATAGTGTGACAGACGGATCGCGCGTGCTGAAAGATGCGGTCAATGCGGCCCTTCGTGCATGGGTAGCTGGGATTGATGATACTCACTACATCATGGGATCTGCCCTTGGACCAGCTCCCTTCCCAGAGATTGTCCGAGATTTTCAATCTGTGATTGGTAAGGAAGCCAAACGTCAGTTCGCAGCGATCTCAGGTGGAAAACTTCCTGATGCGGTCCTAGCTTGTATCGGTGGGGGCTCCAATGCCATTGGCATGTTCTACCCCTTCGTAGAAGACGAATCAGTAGCCATGTACGGAGCAGAAGCCTCTGGTCTTGGTTTGGATACGGACAAACACGCAGCGACCTTTGCCAAAGGTCGTCCAGGAATTCTTCACGGAGCCTTGATGGAAGTGCTTCAAGATGCCCATGGACAGATCATGGAAGCTTTCTCTATCTCAGCTGGATTGGATTATCCTGGTGTGGGGCCAGAGCATTGCTATTTTAATGAAATTGGCCGGGCAAGCTATGATTCCATCACGGATGAAGAAGCCCTCGAAGGATTTAAGTTGCTTTCTCGTTTGGAAGGGATCATTCCAGCATTGGAGTCCAGTCATGCTATCGCTCTAGCGCAAAAGGTCGCAGCAAAAATGACTCCGGACCAAACGCTCATCGTCTGCTTATCTGGTCGTGGAGACAAGGATGTTATGCAGGTAAAAGAACGGTTTGAAGCAGAAGGGAAGTAGAGATGACCAAAACATTAACACAGCATTTACAAGCCATTAAAGACAACAAGCGGGGGATCTTCGTCCCTTACATCATGGCGGGCGATCATGAGAAGGGACTCGATGGCCTCTTTGACACCATCCAACTCTTAGAAGAAAGTGGAGCATCGGCTATTGAAGTGGGGATTCCATGGTCGGACCCTGTAGCGGATGGGCCAGTCATCGAAATGGCTGGGCAACGCAGTTTGGCTAAGGGCGTGACTTTAACAGCTATTGTAAAAAAACTCCAAGAACAAGAGACCAAGATTCCTCTGGTCATCATGACCTATATCAATCCGGTCTACCAATATGGGATTGAAGCCTTTATTAAAGAATTGGCTTCTACCTCTGTCAAAGGCTTGATCATTCCAGATCTGCCAAATGAACATGCGGATATGATGGCACCTTACTTGGAAGGAAGTGATATTTCCCTCGTTCCCCTGGTCAGTTTGACCACAGGCATCGAACGCCAGAAGGCCTTGATCCAAGAAGCAGAAGGCTTTATCTATGCGGTAGCCATCAATGGGGTTACTGGGAAAATGGGCAACTACCGGGACGACTTGGATCAGCACTTAGCGACCTTAAGAGACTTGGCCACTATTCCAGTACTGACAGGCTTTGGGGTCTCTACCAAAGAAGATATCCAACGCTTTAATCAGGTATCGGATGGTGTCATCGTGGGGTCGAAAATTGTTCGGGACCTTCATGAGGGCAAAACCAGCGATGTTAAGGACTTTGTAGACTATGGTTCACACTTTATTAAATGCTAAGGATAAGAAAAATTACAAAATTTAATAAATTTTCAGAAAATTACTTCTCTTCTGAAAATCTTTGTGGTATAATCTTATGACAACCTTAAAAATTTATTAGGAGTAAACAATGAAAAAAAGAAATGTCATTGCTCTTGCAGGAGTAGCTCTTCTTTCAGCAGGTATTCTTGCAGCATGTTCCGGTGGTTCTAAATCATCAAGCTCAAGCTCAAAGTCAAGTGAAGCAGGTCAAAAATTCTCTTACGTCTACGAGACAGAACCTGAAAACTTGAACTACATCACATCTGGTAAAGCTGCAACCCATGAAATCACAGGAAACTTGATCGATGGATTGTTTGAAAACGACAAGTATGGAAATTTGATTCCTTCACTTGCTAAAGATTGGACAGTTTCAGAAGATGGCTTGACTTATACTTACAAACTTCGTGATGATGCCAAATGGTATGATTCAGAAGGGGAAGAGTATGCGGACGTGACGGCAGATGACTTCGTTGCAGGTATCAAATATGCTGCTGACCACAAGTCTGAAATGCTCTACATCATTCAAAACTCTATCAAGGGCTTGAATGATTATGTTGAAGGTAAGACTTCAGACTTCAAAAATGTAGGCATTAAAGCAGTCGATGATCATACCCTTCAAATCACTTTGAACCAAGCAGAGCCTTTCTGGAATTCTAAGTTGACTCTTGGAATCACTTTCCCTATCAACGAGAAGTTCGTAGAATCTAAAGGGGATAAATTTGCCCAAGCAAGTGACACGAGCTCTCTTCTTTACAATGGTCCTTACATCTTGAAGAGCTTCACTTCTAAATCATCTATCGAGATGAGCAAGAATGAAAACTACTGGGATAAGGACAACGTTCACATCACAGATGTTAAGCTAGAATACTATGATGGTCAAGACCAAAGTAAATTGGCTAACTCATTTGAGGACAACGCTCTTAGCCTTGCTAAATTGTTCCCAACTGGACCTGGATTTACAGACCAAGCTAAGAAGTTTAAAGATGAAATCATCTACACTCCTCAAGATGCCAGCACCTTCGTTATCGGTGTGAATATCGACCGTCAGTCTTACAAGTATACTGCAAAAACAACAGATGAAGAAAAATCATCTACTAAGAAAGCTCTTTTGAACAAAGACTTCCGTCAAGCAATCAGCTTTGCCTTCGACCGTGAATCTTATGCTGCCCAAGCAAATGGTAAAGATGGAGCAAGCAAACTGATCCGTAACTTGTACATCCCACCTACATTCGTTCAAGCAGATGGTAAGACCTTCGGTGAGATGGTTAAAACTGAGTTGGTGACTTATGGAGACGAGTGGAAAGATGCAAATCTTGACGATGGTCAAAATGGTCTTTACAACGCAAAACAAGCAAAAGAAGAGTTTGCGAAAGCGAAATCTGCACTTGAAGCAGATGGTGTGAAATTCCCAATCCACTTGGATATGCCAGTAGACCAAACGACTCCATCTAAGGTTCAACGTGCTCAATCTTTCAAACAATCAGTTGAAAGCTCACTTGGAAAAGACAACGTCGTTGTCGACATCCATATGGTATCCAAAGAAGACCTCTTGAACGTAACCCTCTTTGCTGCTAAAGCAGAAGACGAAGACTGGGATATCTCAGATAACGTTGGATGGAGCCCTGACTATCAAGACCCATCAACTTACCTTGATATCTTGAAAGCATCTTCTGGTGAAAATACTCGTACCTTCCTTGGATTTGACCCAAGCGAAAACAATGAGGCAGCTAAGAAAGTTGGCTTGTACGACTTTGAGAAGATGGTAACAGAAGCAGGAGCTGAAACACAAGACCTTAACAAACGTTATGAGAAATATGCTGCAGCTCAAGCTTGGTTGACAGATAGTGCTTTGGTCATCCCAACAACATCTAAGACTGGTCGTCCATTCTTGACTCGTGTTGTACCATTCTCAGCACCATTTGGCTGGACCGGTGGTAAAGGGAAAGACAACGTTGTCTATAAAGGCATGGAACTTCAAGACAAGGCTGTAACAACCGAAGACTACAACAAAGCTCTTGAAAAATGGAAGAAAGAGCAAGCAAAGTCTAACCAAAAAGCTCAAGAAGAATTAAAAGATCACGTGAAATAAATATCTTTTGATCGAGGCAAATTTGCCTCGATTTTTTTCTTGTTCAGAATTTGCTACAAAAGCGCTTTCATAGTATAATAGCTGTATTAATTATAAAATAGCGAGGTTTCTTTTATGAAAAAGAAAACAGTGGTGTCCATGGTAGCTTCAAGTCTGCTACTAGCTCCCTTTGTCTTAAATCAAGTGGTAGCAGCAGATGAGAACCTACCAGAGATTTCTCCAACGAAAGAAGTGGTGACTCAGGTAGCTCCGGAGCCTGTATCTTCTGAAGGAGCAGCTTCCCAATCTCAAGCAGATCAGGCAGCATCCGCTCCAAGTGTGGAACCTAAGAAGGAAGTAGAGACTTCTGAACCTGCAGGACCGAGTCCAATTGCTCCGGCAGAGACGGAGAAGGTTGACAAGCCAGTCGAACAAGAAAAAACCGTGACGGTAACTGAAAAAATAAATCTCCCTCAGGCACCTCAGGGGTCAGGTGTCCCAGCTAGTCCAGCGGCTTCGACGGGAACCTCAACCCCAGCGACAGGACAAGCCTTAACCTCTTACACAGGAAGCTTGGCCAATAGTGACCTCAAAGACAAGGAATTAACGGTTCAAAATGCTGTTGATGAATTGCTTCAGTGGGCTGCGAAGGATCCTAAGCAGGCTGGTCAATCAGCTACAGATCGGGAACGTTTTGCCAAGAGTCTAGGGATGATCAGCACTCAAGAGGACTTGAACCGCAAGGTTAGTCAAGAAGAATTGACCAATATGTACAGCATCGCTAAGAAGCTCTACGATGCCTATCGCTCTGAAAAGAAAGCCCCTCTCTTTTTGAATGGGCGAGCTCAACCGATCTTCCCTTATACAACTGGGGAAAAATCAGATGAAGACTATCACTATGAGGATAGCGAAATCGTCCGCTTCCCAGTCTATGTGGAGACCGATTACGATACGGATGGGGATGGCAAGCGTGACTTAGTCAAGGCCATTGTCCAGTTGCCAAAAGCTGTTGCTAGGGGAGACTTTAAGGCAGCGACCATTCTTGAAGCGCGTCCTTACGTAGCAGGAACCTTGGATGAGAACTATGTGACTCTTGAAAGCTTGGGCTTACCGACAGATGGCTCCTATGATATGAAGAAGTTGCGGAAGCAACCTGCTAAACGCCAGGCAGTCGGAAACTCGTCAACAGTAGAAGCGGCTAAGAAGGCCAAGGCTTCGGATTGGTACTACTACAGTCCCTACGAGTATATCTATGACTACGAAAACTTGAACTGGTATGACTATTTCTTGGTCAGAGGCTATGCCTTTATTTCCAGTGCTGGTCTAGGAACCAAGGGATCAGAAGGATTTAATACAACAGGTTCTGATCTCGAAATCAATGCCTTCAAGAATATTATCGAGTGGGTCAATGGCAAGCGCAAGGCCTACACCGATAAGACTAGCAATATCGAAATCAAGGCAGACTGGGCTACAGGAAATGTTGCCATGACCGGTCTATCCTGGGCTGGAACCACGACTTTTGGTGTGGCAGGTACAGGAGTCGAAGGTCTGAAGACCATCGTACCAGCTGCTGGGATCGCTTCTTGGTATGATTATTTCAACAGTCAAGGAACAGCTTATGGGAACCCACCATATAGTGATTTATCTTGGTTGTCCCTCTATGTCGGTACTCGGATTCTAGATGAAAAAGACTGGGCTGGTATTTGGCAAAATTATGCCAACTATATCAACCAGCTCAA
The DNA here is from genome assembly GCA_902470035.1 of uncultured Streptococcus sp. Lineage (GTDB taxonomy): Bacteria > Bacillota > Bacilli > Lactobacillales > Streptococcaceae > Streptococcus. The sequence goes on from CABREZ010000002.1 coordinate 33,306, forward strand.
CAAGGATCAAAATGCGCATGAACGCAATTACAGCGATGTTTGGAAGGAACGGGATTATACCCTTCATCCTGAAAAATTCAAGACTAGCGCCCTCTTGGTTCACGGCTTGAATGATGACAACGTTAAAACCAAGCATTTTGAACTCATGTACGATGCCCTCAAGAAGGCAGGCCAAGATGTCAAACTCTATCTCCACCAGGGAGACCACGTCTATCCAGCAGCCATGTCTCGTGGTTATGGTATTCAGGCCAATGGCCAAGATTTCTATGATCTTTTGAATACCTGGCTTAGTCATTACTTGTACGGGGTAGAGAATCAAGTTGACAAATTACCAGCTGTCTTGGCGCAGAACAACTATGACCCAAGTAAGTGGACCACTTATGATAACTGGAAAACCTCGCAGCGCCTCTTCCTCAACGGCCAGTCGAAACGCTTGGAAGAAACCATTTCGAGCGATTATGCCGGAGCTGGCGTAGAGATTGCTAAACGCAACGAAACTGTGAGCCAAGGATCTTCAAAAGCCAACATGACCTTTGTGTCAGAGGTGACAGAAGATACTACCATCAAAGGGCATATCCCTGTACACTTCAAGGCAGCCCTGGCTAAGGGGCAAGGCAAGAACTTCCAGATCAATGCCCTCTTGGTCGACGTCTCTGATGAGGAATTTGATGTGGTCGGCAACGGTGGCGTCAAAGCAGATAAAAAATCAGATGGCTTCTGGATGGGAAGTAACCTTTCTAATCTCTCAGTAGCAGAGTTTGAGACCATTAAGACCAAATACAAGGTCATTGCCAAAGGATGGATCAACCTGGCCAACCCTGAGTCTGGCTATGATTCAGCCAGCTCAAGAAATAGTATCGAGCCAAAAGTTGGAGAATTCCACGACTATACGGTCCATCTCCAACCAAACCTTTATACGGTTAAAAAGGGCCACAAGCTAGCCCTAGTCTTTAACACCTATGATCCATCAGACTTAACCGTTGAAAAACCTTATGAAGTCACCTTCAAGACAGATTCGATCCGTGCGACCATTCCGATTGTTGAAAGGACGCGTTCGCAAGTAGCTACTTATCTTCCTAACGTAGCTGATACAGCATATGCTGCCCTTCCTGAGATTCAAGGAGCTAAATTGGTCGCAGCAGAGATTCATTACAAGGAAGAGTATCACTTACCAATGGATCCTGAGCCACAGGGAGAAACGACCAGCCCTCTTCCGATTAATTTTGGACAAAAATTCCTTTCTCTAGATAAAGAAAACAAGACAGAAAATCAAGCTCACCTTCCTCAAACGGGTGAGCAAGAAACTCAGATTGGCCTTTATGCCCTTAGTACCCTCCTCTTGTCTAGCCTTCTTTTCTGGAAGAAAAAGAATGAAGATGTCCAAGGTTGAGAGCGTAGCAAATATTTCTAAAAACTTGAATTTTGGTGTAGAATAGAACTATCAATAAGAGATTAGTGGAAATCACTGATCAAAGGAGGAACTATGGTACACGTACTAACAGATGCAACATTTGAACAAGAAACTAGCCAAGGCTTGGTCTTGGTCGACTTCTGGGCAACTTGGTGTGGTCCTTGCCGGATGCAAGCCCCAATCTTGGAACAATTGGCAGAAGAGATCCATGAAGATGACTTGAAAATCTTTAAGATGGATGTGGATGAAAATCCAAACACTGCTCGCAACTTCGGCATTATGTCCATCCCAACACTCTTGTTTAAAAAAGATGGGCAAGTGGTGAAACAAGTCGCTGGTGTTCATACCAAAGAACAACTCAAAGCGATTGTTGCAGAATTAAGCTAACATAAAAGAAGCCCTTGCTTCTCAGATCAACTAAACTCGTTCATTTCCAACTATGGAGGTGGGCGAGTTTTTTCTTTCATGAACTTGTTAAGAGAATCAGACAAGGAATTGACAGCGCTTTCCTAAGGTGTTAGAATGAACCTGTGGTTTGCCATGAAATATAAGAAAGAGAGTGGGACAGAAATCGGTCATTCGTTAGAATTCGATTTCGTCGTCCCACCTCCGCACAGTTGAGTAGGGCTGTAAAAGCTGATGAAATCGGCGTAGTAGAGCCCACTCAACCACTGCGTCTTGCTCGACAATTCAAAGACAATTG
>CABREZ010000003.1 GCA_902470035.1 uncultured Streptococcus sp.
AGAAAAGGGATGGCTATAAGCAAGCAAAGTTTCTAGGATTCCTAGAGACTTTTTTGATTGGATTGTTCTTTTTTAGGACAACTTTCATTAATCGGATTTGGATAGAAAATTCAGAAAATTTGTGATTTTTACTTGAATTATTTTCCAAAAATGGTATGATAGTAGCATGCTCATTTGATAATCAAAGAAACAGAAAGGAGAGACATGGAGAAAATTACCTTAGAAACTGCAAAGACAGGTTCAGAGCTTGTGCTAGAAACGCTTCGAGATCTTGGGATTGATACCATTTTTGGCTACCCAGGTGGAGCGGTTTTGCCCCTTTATGATGCTATTTATAGTTTTAAAGGGATCAAACACATTCTTGGCCGACATGAACAAGGCTGCTTGCATGAAGCTGAAGGCTATGCCAAATCAACTGGGAAGCTGGGTGTGGCCGTCGTCACAAGTGGACCTGGAGCAACCAATGCCATTACAGGGATTGCGGATGCCATGAGTGATAGTGTTCCTCTTCTTGTGTTTACTGGTCAGGTCAACCGTTCTGGGATCGGGAAGGATGCCTTCCAAGAGGCAGATATTGTTGGGATTACCATGCCGATTACCAAGTACAATTACCAAGTACGTGAGACAGCGGATATTCCACGGGTTATCACGGAAGCAGTTCATATTGCGACAACTGGGCGTCCAGGCCCCGTCGTCATTGACCTACCAAAAGATGTCTCTGCCCTAGAAACTGATTATATTTACAATCCGGCCATTAACATTCCAAGTTACCAGCCGACTATTGAACCAAATGAATTACAGATTAAGAAAATCTTGAAGCAACTTGGCAAGGCTAAGAAACCAGTCCTCTTGGCTGGAGGTGGCGTCAGCTATGCAGAAGCGGCGGACGAATTGGTAGCCTTAGCAGAACGCTATCAGATCCCTGTGGTAACTAGTCTTCTAGGACAGGGGACGATTGCAACCAGCCACCCTCTCTTCCTAGGGATGGGAGGCATGCACGGTTCTTTTGCGGCCAACATTGCTATGACAGAAGCAGATTTCATGATTAGCATCGGTTGTCGTTTTGATGATCGTCTGACGGGAAATCCAAAGACCTTTGCGAAGAATGCCAAAGTCGCTCACATTGATATTGACCCAGCAGAGATTGGTAAAATCATTACAGTCGATATTCCCGTCGTTGGTGATGCCAAAAAAGCCTTAAAACAATTGTTAGCAGAGCCAGTGGTTCATACCAATACGGAGAAATGGGTTGAGAAAGTTACCCAAGATAAAAATCGGGTTCGTTCTTACGATAAGAAAGAACGCGTGGTCCAACCCCAAGCAGTTATTGAACGCGTGGGTGAGTTGACTAAGGGGGATGCCATCGTCGTGACAGACGTTGGCCAACACCAAATGTGGGCTGCTCAGTACTACCCGTACCAAAACGAACGGCAGTTGGTGACTTCTGGTGGTCTAGGAACCATGGGATTCGGTGTGCCAGCCGCCATTGGTGCTAAGATTGCCAATCCAGATAAAGAAGTCGTGCTCTTTGTTGGAGATGGTGGTTTCCAGATGACCAACCAAGAATTGGCAATCTTGAATGTTTACAAGGTTCCAATCAAGGTCATCATGCTCAACAACCATTCACTTGGAATGGTTCGGCAGTGGCAAGAAGCCTTCTATGATGGACGAACATCAGAGTCTGTATTTGAAACCTTGCCAGACTTCCAATTGATGGCGCAAGCCTATGGGATTAAGAATTACAAATTTGATAATCCCGAAACCTTAGAGAAGGATTTGGAAGTTATTACCGAAGATGTACCAATGTTCATCGAGATCGACATTTCTCGGAAAGAGCACGTTTTACCAATGGTACCAGCTGGTAAGAGCAATCATGAGATGTTGGGGGTGAAGTTTAATGCGTAGAATGTTAACAGCCAAACTTCAAAACCGGTCTGGGGTTCTCAATCGCTTTACTGGTGTCTTGTCTAGACGCCAAGTCAACATTGAGAGTATCTCGGTAGGGGCGACAGAAAATCCCAATGTGTCACGGATTACTATTATCATTGATGTCGCGTCTCATGATGAAGTGGAACAAATCATCAAGCAACTCAACCGCCAGGTTGATGTGATTCGCGTTCGAGATATTACAGATAAACCTCACCTCGAGCGTGAAGTGATTCTGATCAAGGTCTCAGCGCCTGCAGAAAAACGGGCAGAATTGCTGGCCATTATCCAGCCCTTCCGCGCGACTGTGGTAGACGTGGCTCCAAGCTCCATCACCGTGCAGATGACAGGAAATGCAGAGAAGAACGAAGCTCTCTTGCGTGTCATTCGTCCTTATGGGATTAAGAATGTTGCACGGACGGGGGCAACTGGCTTTACCCGCGATTAAAGCCCACTATTCAAAATAGTTACTACCGCCTAAGAGGCAATAAAAATAGAAAAGAGAGAAAAAACTATGGCAGTTCAAATGGAATACGAAAAAGATGTAAAAGTAGCAGCACTTGACGGTAAAAAAATCGCCGTTATCGGTTATGGTTCACAAGGTCATGCGCATGCACAAAACTTGCGTGATTCAGGTCACGATGTGATCATCGGTGTTCGTCCAGGTAAATCATTTGATAAAGCTAAAGAAGATGGTTTTGATACTTACACAGTAGCAGAAGCAACTAAATTGGCTGATGTTATCATGATTTTGGCTCCAGACGAAATCCAACAAGAATTGTACGAAGCAGAAATTGCTCCAAACTTGGAAGCTGGAAATGCTGTTGGATTTGCACATGGTTTCAACATCCACTTCGAATTCATTAAAGTTCCTGCAGATGTTGATGTCTTCATGTGTGCGCCTAAAGGACCAGGTCACTTGGTTCGCCGTACGTATGAAGAAGGATTTGGTGTTCCTGCACTTTACGCGGTATACCAAGATGCTACAGGTAACGCTAAAGACATCGCTATGGACTGGTGTAAAGGTGTCGGTGCAGCACGTGTTGGTCTTCTTGAAACAACATACAAAGAAGAAACTGAAGAAGATTTGTTTGGTGAACAAGCAGTTCTTTGTGGTGGTTTGACTGCCCTTATCGAAGCTGGTTTTGAAGTCTTGACTGAAGCTGGATATGCTCCAGAATTGGCTTACTTTGAAGTGCTTCACGAAATGAAATTGATCGTTGACTTGATCTACGAAGGTGGATTCAAGAAAATGCGTCAATCAATTTCAAACACTGCTGAATTCGGTGACTACGTATCAGGTCCACGTGTTATCACTGAACAAGTGAAAGAAAATATGAAAGCAGTTCTTGCTGACATCCAAAACGGTAAATTCGCTAACGACTTCGTTAACGACTACAAGGCTGGACGTCCAAAACTTACTGCTTACCGTGAAGAAGCTGCTAACCTTGAAATCGAAAAAGTTGGTGCTGAATTGCGTAAAGCAATGCCATTCGTTGGAAAAAATGACGACGACGCCTTTAAAATCTATAACTAATGAGGTGATGGTGAAGTTGGGAGAAATCCCAACTTCTTTTTCATCAATAGCAGAGATGGATTGGAAGGTATTTTCAACCATTTAGCAGAATCTGTATGAAGAGACGTGCCATATCGAGCATTTTGGGTGATTTTTCTGAAAATTTGGAAAACACGCTGAAATTTTTGCAGTCTTTTGATATAATTAGATGAAATAAGGAGAAGAAGAGGAAGACTATGATAACATCGAAAGATATCATAAAAGCCCACAAGGTCTTAAAGGGTGTGGTTGTTGAGACTCCCTTAGATTATGATCATTATTTATCCGAAAAGTATGGAGCGAAAATCTACTTAAAGAAGGAAAATGCTCAGCGTGTTCGTTCCTTTAAGATTCGTGGAGCCTACTACGCGATTTCTCAGTTACATGAAAAAGAGAGAGAGCGAGGAGTAGTCTGTGCCTCGGCGGGCAACCACGCTCAAGGAGTTGCCTACACCTGCCGGGAAATGAAAATCCCAGCGACCATCTTTATGCCGATTACGACACCTCAGCAAAAGATTAGCCAGGTTCGTTTCTTCGGTGGAGAGTATGTGACCATTAAATTAGTAGGAGATACCTTTGATGCTTCTTCTAAGGCGGCGCAGGAATATACTGAACTTAAAAACTGTACATTCATTGATCCATTTGATGATGCCAATGTCCAAGCGGGTCAAGGAACTGTAGCCTATGAAATTCTAGAGGAAGCTAAAAAAGAGTCAATCGATTTCGATGCTGTCTTAGTACCAGTTGGTGGAGGTGGCCTCATCGCCGGAGTATCCACCTATGTCAAGGAACAAGCACCGGAAATCGAGGTGATTGGGATCGAAGCAGATGGTGCTCGGTCGATGAAGGCAGCCTTTGAAGCCGGAGGTCCAGTAAAACTCAAACAGATTGATAAGTTTGCGGATGGGATTGCTGTTCAAAAGGTTGGTCAGTTGACTTATGAAGCAACGAAAAAAAATGTTGAGACCTTGATTGGCGTCAACGAGGGCTTGATTTCCGAAACATTGATTGATCTTTATTCTAAGCAAGGCTTGGTTGCAGAACCAGCTGGAGCTGCCAGTGTTGCGGCTTTAGAAGTATTGAGAGAGTATATCAAAGGGAAGACCATTTGTTGTGTGATTTCTGGTGGGAACAATGACATTAACCGGATGCCAGAGATGGAAGAGCGGGCCTTGATCTATGATGGTATCAAACACTACTTCATCGTCAACTTCCCGCAACGTCCAGGAGCTTTGAGAGAGTTTGTAAATGAGATCTTAGGTCCAAATGACGATATCACGCGGTTTGAGTACATCAAACGGGCAAGTAAAGGGACTGGGCCAGTCTTGATTGGTGTCGCTTTGGCGGATAAGCATGACTATGCAGGACTGATCAATCGGATTGAACAATTCGACCCTTCTTTCATTAACTTAAATGGAAATGAAACCCTCTATAACATGTTGGTATGATGGATTCTTTAACAAAGAATCACTTCTAAAAAGTAAATAAAATATAAAGGAGAATCAGGAAATGATTTGGATTTTTCTATTGGCTATTCTAGTAATTGGAGCTACTGTATTCATTAGCTCGCTCTATGTGGTGAAACAACAATCTGTTGCGATTATTGAGCGTTTTGGACGCTATCAAAAGATAAGCAACAGTGGGATTCATGTCCGTGCACCATTTGGAATCGATAAAATTGCGGCGCGTGTGCAATTGCGTCTCTTGCAAAGCGAGATTGTGGTCGAAACTAAGACACAAGATAACGTATTCGTTACCATGAATGTAGCGACACAATACCGCGTAAATGAAAACAATGTAACGGATGCTTATTACAAATTGATGCGTCCAGAAGCTCAGATCAAATCTTACATCGAAGATGCCTTGCGCTCATCTGTTCCAAAGTTGACCTTGGATGAATTGTTCGAGAAAAAAGATGAAATTGCCCTTGAGGTTCAAAAACAAGTAGCTGAAGAAATGTCAACCTACGGGTATATCATTGTAAAAACCTTGATTACCAAGGTTGAACCAGATGCTGAAGTGAAGCAGTCAATGAATGAAATCAACGCTGCTCAACGGAAACGTGTGGCTGCCCAAGAATTGGCTGAAGCTGATAAGATTAAGATTGTTACCGCAGCCGAAGCAGAAGCTGAAAAAGATCGCCTTCACGGGGTCGGGATTGCAGAGCAACGGAAGGCTATCGTAGATGGTTTGGCAGATTCTATCAAGGAATTGAAAGACACCAATGTGAATTTGACAGAAGAACAGATTATGTCGATTCTTTTGACTAACCAATATTTGGATACTTTGAATAACTTTGCAGAAAAACAAGGCACCAATACCCTCTTCTTACCAGCAAATCCGGATGGCGTAGAGAATATTCGCACCCAAATCCTCTCAGCTTTAAAAGCTAAATAACAAAATATCTGACTTTTTTAAAATTGTTCGTATTTTCAGCTATTATGGTTGACAAAAAATGCAAAAAATTTTATATTAGTATTGGAAATAATAATATAGGAGAAGAATCATGGCTAAATCGAACTTCGAAAAAGTGGAATCAGTTGTTGGTTGGGTACGTGATAAAAAGATCACTGGGTATCGTATCAGTAAAGAAACGAACGCCCGTGAAATGTCTATCATTGCACTTGCGCAAGGTCGTGCAAAAGTGAAGAACATCTCGTTTGAAACTGCGCTTGGCTTAATCGATTTTTATGATAAGAATCATCAAAAATTCGAAAATTAAACTTACATATAAAAAAGAAAGGGAAAAGCTTCCCTTCTTTTTATATAGTATAAATCAAGATATCATAGGAAAGTATCACTAGTTTTCTTCATATCTATCAAAGGATTTCAACATGTTTATGTGTGGAATCGTGCTTTCAATTGATGGTATTAAAAAACTCCCTCATCGGAAGGATTTCCAGTGAGGGAGTTTGTTTTAGTTTAAGAAACGTTGTAAGAATTCTTTGGTCCGTTCTTCTTTTGGATTGGTAAAGATTTCTTTCGGATCACCTTGTTCAGCGATGACCCCCTTGTCCATAAAGATAACACGACTTGAGACGTCTCGTGCAAATTCCATTTCGTGTGTTACCACGATCATGGTTAAGCCTTCTTTGGCTAAGTCTTGCATAATTTTAAGAACTTCTCCGACCATTTCAGGGTCCAGAGCAGAGGTTGGCTCATCGAAGAGAATAGCATCCGGATCCATAGAGAGGGCCCGAGCGATAGCTACCCGTTGCTTTTGTCCTCCTGAAAGTTGTTTTGGACGAGCAGCCCAATAAGGTTCTCCCATGCCAACTTTCTCCAAGTTCGCTTTAGCAATTTTTTCCGCCGTTTCTCTGTCCCGTTTTAGGACAGTTGTCTGAGCGACAATGGTGTTTTCTAAGACATTTAAGTTTTCAAAGAGGTTGAAGCTTTGGAACACCATGCCCAATTTTTCCCGATAGTGGGTGAGATCGTAATCTGGATCGAGAACGTTTTGCCCCCGGTAGAGGATTTCTCCATCAGTCGGCGTTTCTAAGAGATTAATGGAGCGAAGGAAGGTAGATTTCCCGCTACCAGAGCTCCCGATGATGGAGATCACTTCGCCTTTCTCAACAGAAAGAGAGATGTCCTTCAAAACTTCGTTTTGACCGTAGGATTTTTTTAAGTGTTTGATTTCAAGTATTTTTTCTGCCATTATTTCACCTCTTTGACTTGCATTTGATTGGCACCAGTTGTATAGGTATCAGAATCTAAGCGACGTTCGATGTAACGAAGGATACGGGTGATAGTGAAAGTCAGGATAAAGTAAATAACCGCAATAATAGTAAAGGTTGGGAAGTATTGGTAGTTTTGAGTTGCGACCGTATTTCCTGTAAAGTAGAGTTCAACCACAGAGATAACATTCAAGACCGATGTATCCTTGATGTTGATGACAAATTCATTACCTGTTGCTGGCAAGATATTGCGCACCACCTGAGGAAGAACGACCTTACGCATGGTTTGTCCATGGGTCATCCCCAGAGCGGTAGCTGCTTCGAACTGGCCAGTATCTACTGCTAAGATTCCTCCCCGAACAATCTCACTCATATAAGCCCCTGTATTGATGGAAACAATAAAGATGGCGGCCCAGGTACGATCCAGGGAAATGTTAAAGGCTTGGGCTGAACCGTAGAAAATAACCATGGATTGAACGATCATCGGAGTTCCGCGGAAGATTTCAATGTAGACATTGAGGAACCAACCAAAGAATTTTTGCAAGGCGGCGAGGGCCTTGTTTTTAGACGTAGGAGCAGTCCGGAAGACACCGATTAACAAACCGATGATCAAACCAGCAATGGTACCTGTCATGGAGATGAGGAGGGTCATACCAGTTCCACGTAAGAACTGAGGGCCATTATCTTTCAAAATCTTCATCATTTGGCTGAAGAAAGTCTGCTCATCATCGCTAGCATCACTGGAAGCGGGTTGCTTCTTGATCATATCATCCATGAGTTTGACTTGGTCTTCAGATGAAATCTTAGCTAGTGCCGCATTGACTTGGTCAATTCTAGTGTCACCTTTCTTCATCCCGATAGCAATGGTAGCATCTTCCTCCCCAACTTCAAAACCTTTTTTGAATTGGATCATCTTAAACTTTGAATTAGCGGATTCAGCTGTCAAGGCTTCTGGACGCTCAGAAACATAGGCATCGATAACGCCGGATTCTAAAGCTTGACGCATTTGAGCAAAGTCTCCCATTGCAGTTTCTTGTTTTGCACCTTTGAGTTGGGAGATGAGAGAGTAGAGGTAGACCCCTTGTTGAGAGGTGACCTTTGCATCCTTAAAGTCATCTAGACTAGTGGCATTCGCATAGTTTCCGTCTTTACGCACCAGCATGACCGGCTCACTGGTATAGTAGCTATTAGAGAAAGCGACTTCTTTCTTACGCTCAGCAGTAGGACTCATCCCAGCGATAATCATATCGATTTTCCCAGAAGTGAGGGCAGGGATTAAACCGTTCCAAGATGTTTTTACAATTAGAGGTTTTTTACCTAGTCCCTCAGCAACTTTTTTGGCGATTTGAACATCGTAGCCGTTGGCATATTGGTTGGTACCATCAATCTTTACAGCTCCATTTGAATCATCTTCTTGGGTCCAGTTGAAAGGGGCATAAGCAGCCTCCATTCCAATCCGGAGATATTCGTCTGCTTTGACAATGTGGCTCATTCCCAGGCACAAAAGAAGTCCTGTAAAGAGAGCATAAATTGTTTTTTTCATGTAGTCTCCTCTTCCTTTATAAATAGTATCATCTTATTGTACAGGAAATTGGTCTACTTTTCAAACCTGATAGCCTTTTCATGAAAAAATGCTATAATAAACCAAAGGAGTATAGGAAAATGAAAAAAATACTGTATGTTCTATTGGCAGTGATGGCCTGTCTATTTGTAACAGGTCTTGTAAAAGCGGATGGTCCTTCCTACGAGATTCAGTCTTATCGGGGGACTCTAACCTTGGACACTTGGGACGATGCTACTTATGAGGAAGAATTGGTCTATCATTTTACAACTTCCTATAATGGTCAATATGTCACCTTGGGAAGTGCAGGTAAAATGCCTCAAGGTTTTGAAATAGTAATTCCTCCTTTGGTGGAAGTGGAAGGTAGAACCTTGTCGCAAGAACCAGAAGTTCAAAATTTAGGCGATGGTTATCAGGTAAAGATTTATAACGGCGGAAGTGCAGGGGATACTGTCAAGATAAAGGTTACCTGGCGCTTAAAAAACCTGCTCTATGTTCACCAAGATATCCTGTTGTTGAACTGGAAGCCGATTAGTGATGGGGATCAAGGGGTCAAAAAAGTAGAGTTACAGGTTATCCCGAAATTTGCCACGCCTGCCTCGAAATCGGAACTGAATATCCATACGGCTTATATGGGGGCTGAGGCAACTGTTCAGAAAGAAGAAGCAAACTATAAGGCTACTCTAGAGAATCTGAAACGAAAAGAAGGTGTTGAGATTTATGCTTACTGGCGGAAATCGGATATAGCTTCCTTTGGGGAATCAGATAGAGATACAAGCTTGATGGAGGAGTCCAACTATCATCGGACGGAAGCAGGAATTGTTCAAAAACGGACCTGGATTCGCCTATTTATGAAGGTCCTACTCCCAATCCTTATTCTGTTCTTCCTTCTTCTCGCTATTTATTGTCGTCATCGCTTCATGCAAGCTGTTACTTCTACCGGGGTTTTTCCGAAAAATAGCCGCTTGTATGAGATTCCAAATGACGTTGCGCCTCTACTAATGGCCTCGATTGTATACTCTACAGAGCTAGATGAGATTTCTCCAACCAAAAAACACGCTCGGGGCGCCTTTAAATTTGATCAGTTGGTGCAAGCAACCTTACTTGATTTGATTGATCGAAAAAATATCATCTGTGAGCAATACGACACTCATACAGTTTTAACGATTCAAAATGAAGATACATTGGATGAATTTGAGCGCGAGTTTCTTAGACTTGCTTTCGGTTCTCAAAAATATTGTAGAACAGATGACTTGTTTTCAGATTATGAAATTTCGGATTCTCTCTATAAATATGCCTCTGAGAAAGAGCAAGATGCCATTCGCAAGCGAGGAAAACAAGCGCAAGATCGAATTGATGCAGCGATTTCTCGTGTTGCTCAGGCAGTTCAACAGAAGATCCGAACTTTTGCTCTTTCTCCTTACTACCGTCCTTTAGAGGTAGGGGAGGAACGTGCAGGCCGTATGTGTCTCTTCTTTGGATGGGCCGCATGGAGCATTGCTTTGGTAGCCGGTCTAATTTCTTATTTCATATTGAATTGGCTCTCTATCTTTTGTGTGATCTATGTGTTGGTCATGTGGTTCTTTCCTGCTTCCTTCCAAGGGAAGTTTAGCCTCTATCAACGGGATGGGGTCCCAACGGAGCTAGGTGCTGAACAGCGCTATTACTGGGATAGCTTCCGTAATATGTTGCGGGATATCGCTCATTTGGAAGAAGCAGAAGTTCAATCACTGGTTTTATGGAACCGCTTATTAGTCTATGCTACTCTGTTCGGTTTTGCAGATCAAGTAAGTAAAGTGATGAAGCTTCGTCAAATCCACTTGGATAACCCAAGTATGGATGCCTATGTCTACACTCCATTTCGTAGTAATCTGATCCATTCCAGTCATCTCTTGTCTACCTATGGAACGACTGCGACAACCGCTAGTCATTTCACAGTATCTTCGGGCGGTAGTTCTGGTGGTGGATTCTCTGGTGGCGGTGGTGGCGGTGGCTTCGGTGCTTTTTAGAGTCGTACAAGTGCTAGCTAACCACAGTTGAATTTACAATTTTATAGAAGTGAGGTAGGATCTACCTCACTTTTTTAGTCTACGCCTCCTTGCAAACGCATCTGGTTCTATGGCTAGAAATGTGTTATAATATAGCAAATGTAAGTTTAGGAGAAGAAGATGTTTATCATTGAACTGATAAAAGCGATTCTTTTTGGAATCGTTGAAGGAGTCACCGAGTGGCTTCCAATCTCAAGTACAGGTCATTTGATTTTGATTCAAGACTTTATCCAGTTTAAGGATCAAACCCCTGCCTTTATGGAGATGTTTAATGTCGTTATTCAGCTTGGTGCAATTATGGCCGTCGTCGTGATTTACTTCGACAAGCTTTATCCATTTAAGCCTGGAAAATCGAAAAAAGAGGTGAGACGGACTTGGCAATTGTGGGCCAAGGTTGCTGTGGCGACCCTGCCTTTGCTCTTTGTCTTTAAATTGGATGATTGGTTTGAAGCTCATTTTCATAACTCTTTTTCTGTAGCCATCATGCTGATCACCTATGGGTGGGCCTTTATTTACCTTGAAAAACGGGAGCAGGTAGAGCCAGAAGTGACGGAATTACACAAGTTGCCTTATAAGACTGCTCTCTATATTGGTTTGTTCCAAGTCTTGTCACTTTTCCCAGGGACCAGTCGGTCAGGTGCAACGATTGTAGGTGGTTTGGTCAATGGAGTTAGCCGTTCTGTTGTGACAGAATTTACCTTCTATCTGGGGATTCCTGCCATGTTTGGAGCTAGCCTATTAAAGGTCGCTAAGTTTGTCTTGGGAGGAAATGCTTTAAGTTTCAGCCAAGGGACGATCCTTTTGGTCGCTATGGCAGTTGCCTTCGGAGTCAGTATGGTAGCAATTCGCTTCTTGACAGATTATGTTAAAACTCATGACTTCACGGTTTTTGGAAAATATCGGATTGTTTTGGGTGCGATTTTGCTGGTCTATGCAGTAATTAAAATCTTTATCTAATCATGAGATAGGAGTGCTTCTTCTTTCTCTTCAAATGGCTATGTTTGAGGGGGGAGGAAGTGCTCTTTTGTTTAAGGTTTTTTCATATCTGAGGTGGGGGGTCATGTTTTGAAAAATATGTCCCTTTTTAGTATAATAGAAAGACTAACAGTATGAGGTGCAGTCATGAAGATGAAGCAAATCAGTGATTCAACCATTAAAATCACGATTCAATTAGAGGATTTAGAAGAACGAGGCATGGAAATGGCCGATTTTTTGGTGCCTCAAGAAAAAACAGAAGAATTTTTCTATACCATCTTAGATGAATTGGAAATGCCAGAAAGTTTCTTAGACAGTGGCATGTTAAGTTTCCGAGTGACTCCTAAGCCGGATAAGCTCGATGTGTTTGTGACCAAATCAAAAATTGATCAGCATCTAAATTTTGAAGATTTTTCCGACTTGCCTGATATGGAAGAATTGTCGCAAATGTCTCCAGACGAATTTATCAAGACCTTGGAAAAAACCATCTCTGAAAAGAGTAAGGGAGACGGCGATGCTATCCGTCATTTAGAAGCTGAGGAATTGGCTGATGAGAATCAGCTTTCAGAAGAAGATACGCCGAATCATCCAGTAGATACACGGTATATTTATTATATCCTTCAGTTTTCTCAGTTAGAAGAAGTGATTCGGTTTACAAAAACAGTTCATTATGCGGTTGAGACTTCGGAACTTTATAAAATGGACGGGATTTACTATTTAACCGTCTTAATTGATTTGGAAGGGTGCCCGCAAGATTATCCAGGTTGGCTCTTGGCAACCATGCGTGAATATGCAGAAGACACAGATACTACTAGAGCTGTCCTCCAGGAACATGGTCATCTCTTGCTCGTCTCAGATGCTATTCACGAACTACAAAAGGTTAATTTGGTATGATTACTTTTCCATTACAATTTATCCTGGTCCTGATTGCAACTTTTTTGATCAGTTTGATTCTAACTCCCTTTGTGAGGTTACTGGCCTTTAAAATAGATGCCGTAGACTATCCAAATGCGCGTCGGATCAATAAAAAACCCATGCCCAGCGCTGGTGGTTTAGCCATTCTTCTTGCTTTTACCATTGCAACCGTGGTATTGCTACCGATGATTACCAAAGGCTATGTAGCCAAGACATCTTATCTGACCTATACTTTACCAGTTGTCGTTGGAGGATGGATCATTGGTCTGACTGGTTTAATCGATGATATAAAAGAACTATCACCGCGGTTAAAGATGCTGGGGATTTTCCTAGGGGCCAGTGTGATCTGGATCTTTACAGATTTTCGCTTAAATGATTTCAAGATCCCTTTTGGAGGGCCATTTCTTCATTTTGATCCCTGGTTGTCCTATATTTTAACAGTCATTTGGATCATTTCGATTACCAATGCAGTCAATTTGATTGATGGTTTGGATGGTCTGGTCAGTGGGGTTTCGATTATTTCCTTGGTGACGATGGGGATTGTTTCTCATTTCTTTCTCCCAGTGCCCAATCTCTTCCTAACTATGACGATTTTTGTCTTAGTCATGGCCATTGCTGGTTTCTTCCCCTTTAATTATCATCCAGCGATTCTTTATTTGGGGGATACAGGAGCCCTCTTCATTGGTTTTGTGATCGCTGTTTTGTCCTTGCAAGGTCTTAAGAATGCGACGGCAGTTGCGGTTGTTACGCCGATGATTATCTTGGGAGTTCCCATTACGGATACCTTTTTAGCGATTGTTCGTCGGACTCTCTCTGGTCAGAAGTTCTATGCCCCAGACCGGAATCACTTGCACCATCGCCTACTTTCTTTGGGCTTAACGCATCGTGGAACTGTCTTGGTTATCTATGGAATTTCGATGATTTTTGCTATGATTTCTCTTCTATTGAATATTTCGACTCGTATTGGTGGCGTTCTGCTTGTCATCGGTTTGGTATTAGGAGTTGAATTATTAGCAGAATTGATTGGAGTCCTAGGTCCTAACCATAGTCCGCTCCTCAATTGCTTACGCTATATAGGAAATTCTGCCTATCGAGAGGAAGTTCGACAAAATAGAAAAAACAAGACTAAATAAGAACGATTCTAAACACCAGAAAAGCCTTTTAGGCTTTTTTTTGTTATACTAGATAAGACAAAACTCTATAGCAGAAAGGAATACAAATGTCAGTATTAGAGATTAAAGATCTTCATGTAGAAATTGAAGGCAAGGAAATTTTAAAAGGCGTGAACTTGACCCTTAAAACAGGGGAAATTGCAGCCATCATGGGACCTAACGGGACAGGGAAATCAACCCTATCTGCAGCGATCATGGGGAATCCAAACTATGAAGTGACCAAGGGTGAAATTCTATTTGATGGAGTGAATATCCTTGAATTGGAAGTGGATGAGCGTGCTCGCATGGGCCTTTTCTTGGCTATGCAATACCCATCAGAAATTCCAGGAATTACCAATGCTGAATTCCTTCGTGCAGCCATGAATGCAGGCAAAGAAGAGGACGAAAAAATTTCTGTTCGTGAATTCATCACAAAATTAGACCAGAAAATGGAACTCCTCAATATGAAGGAAGAAATGGCAGAACGCTATTTGAACGAAGGTTTCTCAGGTGGTGAGAAGAAACGCAATGAGATTCTGCAATTGTTGATGTTGGAACCGAAGTTTGCCCTCCTTGATGAGATTGACTCCGGTTTGGATATTGATGCCCTTAAAGTAGTTTCAAAAGGGGTCAATGAAATGCGTGGCGAAGGTTTTGGTGCCATGATCATTACCCACTACCAACGTCTTTTAAACTACATTACTCCTGATGTGGTTCATGTGATGATGGAAGGTCGTGTCGTCCTTTCAGGTGGTCCTGAACTTGCTGTGCGTTTGGAGCGTGAAGGATACGCGAAATTAGCAGAAGAGTTAGGTTACGACTACAAAGAAGAACTCTAATCTTGTGTCCAAAACTGAACAGGATCTTTGAGGAGGAGTAAATGACCAAAGAAAATATCAAACTTTTTTCAGAAATGCATGCAGAGCCCCAATGGTTGCAGGACTTGCGCCAGAGGGCTTTTGATAAAATTGATGACTTAGAACTACCTGTGATTGAACGCGTGAAATTTCACCGTTGGAATCTTGGGGATGGAACAATCACAGAAAGTGAACCACTCACTGCTGTGCCAGACTTCACTGCGATTGACAATCAATTAAAATTGGTTCAGCATGGAACTCATACAGTATTTGAACAGATTCCAGTTGACTTGGCCAACCGGGGAGTCATCTTTACAGACTTCCACTCAGCCCTGGAAGTAATTCCAGAGGTCGTAGAGGAATTTTTCATGTCATCCGTTAAATATGATGATGACAAGTTGGCAGCCTACCACACAGCTTATTTCAATAGTGGAGCTGTTCTTTATATTCCAGATCATGTAGAAATCGCGGAGCCAATCGAGGGTGTCTTCTACCAGGATAGTGATAGCGATGTGCCATTTAACAAGCACATCTTGATTATCGCTGGTAAGAACAGTAAGATCAGTTACCTTGAACGGTTAGAGTCACGTGGAGAAGGTAGTGCTAAAGCAACTGCCAATATCACAGTAGAAGTGATTGCGCGTTCAGGTGCGCAAGTGAAGTTTGCTGCGATTGATCGTCTTGGTGAGAATGTCACTGCCTACATTAGCCGCCGTGGGAAACTAGGTAAGGATGCTAGCATTGACTGGGCAATCGGTGTCATGAACGAAGGAAATGTCGTTGCTGACTTTGATAGTGACTTGATAGGAAACGGCAGCCATGCTGACTTGAAGGTCGTAGCCCTATCTAGTGGTCGTCAGGTACAAGGGATTGATACCCGTGTAACCAACTATGGTTGCAATTCGGTAGGGAATATTCTCCAACATGGGGTCATTCTTGAAAAGGCAACCTTGACCTTCAACGGGATTGGCCACATTATCAAGGGAGCAAAAGGGGCAGATGCCCAACAAGAAAGCCGTGTGTTAATGCTTTCTGACCAAGCTCGTTCCGATGCTAACCCAATTCTTTTGATCGATGAAAATGATGTGACTGCAGGTCACGCAGCTTCTATCGGTCAGGTAGATCCAGAAGACATGTACTACCTCATGAGCCGTGGCTTGGATCAGGCAACTGCAGAACGCCTAGTGGTTCGTGGTTTCCTTGGATCGGTGATCGTGGAGATTCCAGTCAAAGAAGTTCGTGAAGAAATGATCCAAACCATTGAAGATAAATTATTGAAGAGATAAACATGATAGATGTCGAAAAGATTCGGAAAGATTTCCCGATTTTAGATCAAATAGTGAATGATGAGCCGCTTGTCTATTTAGATAATGCAGCGACGACACAAAAACCAAAAGCTGTCCTAGAAGCGGTCAATCGATATTACCAAGAGGATAATGCCAATGTTCACCGCGGGGTTCATACCTTGGCGGAACGGGCGACCGCGTCCTATGAAGCAGCAAGAGAAACTGTCCGTCGTTTTATAAATGCTTCCTCGACTAAAGAGGTCTTGTTTACGAGAGGGACCACGACAGGCTTGAACTGGATTGGGCGGTTTGCAGAGGAAATCCTCAAAGAGGGGGATGAGGTCCTCATCTCTATTATGGAACACCATTCCAACATCCTTCCTTGGCAGGAAGCTTGTCGGAAAACAGGGGCGAAGTTAGTCTATGCCTACTTGAAAGACGGTGGTCTAGATCTAGAGGATTTCCGAGAAAAATTGACAGATCGAACCAAATTTGTTTCCATTGCCCATGCTTCTAACGTTCTCGGGGTGATTAATCCTATCCAGGAACTCGCTCAATTGGCCCATGAAAAAGGTGCTATTATGGTAGTGGATGGGGCCCAATCAGTCCCCCATATGAAAATTGATGTTCAAAAGCTAGATGCAGACTTCTTTGTCTTTTCCGGGCATAAAATGGCTGGACCGACAGGGATTGGAGTCTTGTATGGAAAAGAGCACTATCTCAACCAAATGTCACCTGTTGAATTTGGTGGGGAAATGATTGACTTTGTCTATGAACAATCCGCAACCTGGAAGGAACTCCCTTGGAAATTCGAAGCAGGGACTCCAAATATGGCTGGTGCTATTGGTTTAGCTGCGGCGATTGATTATTTGGAGGCTATTGGCATGGATGCCATTGAGCATCACGAGCAAGAGTTGATTGCCTACGTCTTTCCCAAACTTCAAGCAATTGAAGGCTTGAAAATCTATGGCTCCCAAGATTTAGCGAAACGCTCTGGGGTGATTTCCTTCAACTTAGGGAATCTGCATCCTCATGATCTTGCGACTGCCTTGGATTATGAAGGGGTTGCCGTTCGGGCAGGCCACCATTGTGCTCAACCTTTAATCCAGTATTTGGAGGTTCCAGCGACTGCTCGAGCTAGCTTTTATCTCTACAATACAAAGGAAGACTGTGATAAGCTTGTAGAAGCGCTGATAAAAACAAAGGAGTTTTTCAATGGCACTTTCTAAATTAGATAGCCTCTATATGGCTGTAGTAGCTGACCATTCAAAAAATCCCCACCACCATGGAAAGATTGAAGGGGTTGAACAAATCAACTTAAACAATCCAACTTGTGGCGATGTGATTAGTTTGTCTGTTCAGTTTGATGATGAAGGAGTAATCAAGGACATTGCCTTTGTCAACTCAGGTTGTACGATTTCGACGGCTTCTGCTAGTATGATGACGGACGTTGTCCTAGGAAAATCCAAAGAAGAAGTGCTAGAGTTGGCGACTATTTTTTCAGAAATGGTCCAAGGCAAAGAAGATACCCGTCAAGACCAGTTGGGAGATGCAGCCTTTTTAGCTGGGGTTGCTAAATTTCCACAACGGATCAAGTGCTCGACCCTGGCTTGGAATGCTCTCAAGAAAGCAATCGATGCTCAAGCCTAATGATAAATAAAAGTGATGAAGATTCAAGTCTGTTTTTTAACCGAGCTTCTGGTGAGAAGTGCTATCAACATTCGGCTGCTGATGATCCAGATTAGAAAAAGTAATCACATGTAAAGAGCGCTAAAAAGAAAATGAAAGGAAAGATATGACAGAAGAAAGAGTAGAACCAAAACCAATTGATCTTGGTGAATATAAATTTGGCTTTCACGATGATGTAGACCCAATCTTGTCAACAGGAAAAGGGTTGAATGAATCGGTTATTCGCGAGTTGTCTGCTGCGAAAAATGAGCCGGAATGGATGCTGGAGTTCCGTTTGAAGTCTTATGAAGCATTTAAAAAAATGCCGATGCAAACTTGGGGAGCGGACTTGTCAGATATTGATTTTGATGATTTGATTTATTATCAAAAACCATCTGATAAACCTGCACGTAGCTGGGATGAAGTGCCTGAAAAAATTAAGGAAACATTCGAACGGATTGGTATTCCAGAAGCAGAGCGTGCTTACCTAGCCGGAGCAGCTGCTCAGTATGAGTCTGAAGTAGTTTACCATAATATGAAGGAAGAATTCCAAAAGCTCGGAATCATTTTTACCGATACAGATTCGGCTTTGAAGGAATACCCAGACTTGTTTAAGCAATACTTTGCTAAGTTGGTACCTCCAACGGATAATAAGTTGGCAGCCCTCAACTCAGCTGTTTGGTCAGGTGGAACCTTTATCTATGTGCCGAAGGGTGTAAAGGTCGATGTTCCTTTGCAGACCTACTTCCGGATTAATAATGAAAATACAGGTCAGTTTGAGCGGACTTTGATTATTGTTGACGAAGGCGCTAGCGTCCACTATGTAGAAGGATGTACAGCACCGACTTATTCAAGCAATAGCTTGCATGCTGCTATTGTAGAAATCTTTGCTTTGGATGGAGCTTACATGCGTTATACGACTATCCAAAACTGGTCTGATAACGTCTATAACTTGGTTACAAAACGCGCTAAGGCTCAAAAAGATGCTACTGTTGAGTGGATTGATGGGAACTTGGGTGCCAAAACAACTATGAAATATCCATCTGTATACTTAGATGGAGAAGGCGCGCGTGGTACTATGCTTTCTATCGCCTTTGCAAATGCGGGGCAACACCAGGATACTGGTGCCAAGATGATCCATAATGCTCCACATACCAGCTCTTCAATCGTCTCAAAATCCATCGCGAAAGGTGGAGGAAAGGTTGACTACCGTGGACAAGTGACTTTCAATAAAGATTCAGCGAAATCTGTCAGTCACATTGAGTGTGATACCATTATCATGGATGACTTATCTGCATCAGATACCATTCCATTTAATGAAATCCATAATTCGCAAGTTGCTTTGGAGCACGAAGCTAAGGTTTCTAAGATTTCTGAAGAGCAACTCTATTACCTTATGAGCCGTGGTTTATCAGAATCAGAAGCGACTGAAATGATCGTCATGGGATTTGTAGAGCCCTTCACTAAAGAACTTCCAATGGAATATGCAGTTGAGCTCAACCGCTTGATTAGCTATGAAATGGAAGGGTCTGTCGGTTAAGGGGATAAAAGGAGAAGCCAATGGGATTCCTAAAAAAATTATTTGGTAATGTTGAAAAAGCGAATAAGGGCGAAATTCCTGCAGAAGAAATTATTCCGCCATTTACAAACGATTTAGCTGAAGAAGCAGATGATTATTGGAGACAGATGGAACAAAATCTCTTGATCAATGCTGTGAAGGCCGTTGGCGGTCCTGATAAAGCGGATCGTGCCTTTATGCTAGTGAATTTTAAGCCGGGTCAAGAAACATTTGATTTGTATTATCAAGTCGATGGGAAATTGATTTCTTGGCAAGAATTGGATCCAGAACATGTAGAAAAAATCCGCCTTCAACTCTTGCCTCAAGCCCCAGCTGTAGCCCGTGCAGTCAATGAAAATTACGAAGCTGCAAATGTTCCTGTGATTAGTTATGCCATGCTTCAATTAGAAACGGCGACCATGGCTTGGTTTGGTCGGAAGCTAACAACAGCTACACCTGAAGCTAGCTTATCTTTTGAAGAATTGGTAGCAGGTTGGCGTGCGGTGATTGAACAAGAAATCCCGACTCATCCAATAGACAGCGATACTGCTTTTCCTTATTTCGAAGTTCGATAGAAGTTCTGTTGACGGAATTGAATAAACAAAAAAAGAGGGTGACCTCTTTTTTGTTTATGAGCATTTATAGTTTTTCATTGACGTAACGAACAAATTGATTCCACCACACCTTTAAGAAGAAACTTTTTTGGATATTTTCTCCGCTCACCATTTCCATACTAGGGGCTTTACCTTCGATATACCCTCGACCGATGGGTTCTGGATCAGTGTAGGTAAGGGTTCCGAGAGAAGTACCTTTCTTTATAGGAGCGCTAAATGAAGATTGGCTACTTTTAAAGGTGATTTTAGCTTCTGCTTGGCTTCCTTGTCGTTCAATCACAATGAAGTCATCCTTGGCGACAGCGGTGGCACTTGTTTTTTTACCATCATGGACTGTTGATTTACTGTTGTTGTAGGCTTCTCCTTTGCTGACAATCAGACTTGCAATAAAGTTTTGACTCACATAATTCATAAGGTTGGCTGTTGCAACAAATCGTGCGTAGGGATCTCCATCGATTGCCTCAACACCAATGACAACAGTGATCATGCGAATACCATTTTGATTGGTAGAAGCAACAAATGAAATCCCCCCTTTATCGGAATTTCCGGTTTTTAGGCCATCCACTCCTGCTCGATAGTTGGGCATGTTTTCCAACATATAGTTACTGCTCTCCAATTGAATTCCAGCAAATTCTGCATGGGAAAGGGAGGTGATTTTTGTAACTTCAGGATAGTCTTCCAGAAGATGTTTTGCGATGACTGCTACATCATAAGCACTCAGCTTGTTTTCTGTATCTTTCTTTTTGTTTTCCTTATCCTCATCCCCATCAATGATAGATTGGTTCAAACCACTAGCATTCACAACCGTCGCATCTGTAATCCCCCAATCTTTGAGCTTCGCTTTCATGAGCAGGACGAATTGTTCTTCGTTACCAGCTACTTTTTCAGCTAAGGCAATGGCGGCGCTATTGGCGTTTGATACGAGGAGAGCAGTGAGCAGGTCCTTAACCTTGTATTTACGAGCTTCCATGGGGACATTGCTGATTCCTTCAACAGCGGTCAGTTGGTAGGCTTTGTCCGAAATATCTACGTCATCATTTAAAGAGATTTTTCCTTGCTGAATGGCTTCGTAAACGAGATAAGTAGTTAAGAGATTGCTGATTCCACCAACTTCTTTTTTTTCATTGCTATTTTTTTCGTAGAGTATTTTACCTGTTGTCCCATCGATTGCAATAGCATGCTGAGCTCCGAGGTCTAGATCCTCCGCTCTTACAGGAGAAGTACTGAGAAGGGTAAGAATTATACAAAGAAGTAAAGTGATTATTTTTTTCACGTTTGAATCCTCGATTGTTTTTTGTCTCTACTATTGTATCATAAAAGAAGGCAACTGCTTTAATCCTATTTTCACCTTCACTTAATTTAAAACTCTATAAGTAAATTGTAAAGATAGTTGGTAAAATGGAAGAAATAGTGTATAATGGTAGAAAACCTAACATAAGGAGATAGTGATGAAAGTAAATAAACGGTTTGTACTGGCCGGTGTTTCTCTAGCCAGCGCTCTTCTATTAACAGCATGCGGTGGTGGAAGCAGCAATCAATCTACTTATTCTTATATTTATTCAACGGATCCAAATACTTTGGACTATATTGCATCGACTCGTACAACGACGTCTGATATTACAAGTAACCTTGTTGATGGTTTGTTAGAAAATGATAAATATGGAAATTTAATCCCAAGTTTGGCAGAAGACTGGACAGTTTCAGAAGATGGCCTGGTCTATACCTATAAACTTCGAAAAGATGCTAAATGGTACACCAGTGAAGGGGAAGAATATGGTGCTGTAACAGCTCACGATTTTGTGACAGGAATCAAACATGCTGTGGAATCAAAATCTGAAGGTCTCTTCTTAATCCAAAACTCCATTAAAGGCTTGGATGCCTATGCCAAGGGTGAAACAACAGATTTTAAGACAGTTGGCGTGAAAGCCTTAGATGATTACACCGTTCAATATACCTTGGAACGCCCAGAAAGCTTTTGGAATTCTAAGACGACATCAGGCGTCCTTTTCCCAGTTAACGCAGCTTTCTTAGAATCTCAAGGAAAAGACTTTGGTTCTTTAAAACCAAGTAGTATTCTCTATAACGGTCCCTATTATTTGAAGAATTTAACTTCAAAATCTCAAATTGAACTTGTAAAAAATAAAGAATACTATGATGAAAAGAATGTTCATATTGATAATGTGAAGTTGACTTACAATGACGGATCAGATCCAGAATCAGTCATCAAGAAATTTGAGAATGGGCAATATTCATTTGCGACGGTAATGCCAAATAGCTCCACTTATAAGAGTGTGAAAAAGAAATTTGGTGATAATATTGTTTATGGTGTTCAATATGGTACATCTTACTATCTAGGCTTCAACATCGATCGTCAGAAGTATAATCATACAGCCAAAACGACAGATGCTCAAAAATCGTCTACAAAACAAGCGATTTTAAACAAGGATTTCCGTCAAGCCGTCAACTTTGCCTTTGACCGTGAAGCCTATGCAGCTCAAACATCTGGTGCGGATGCGGCGACCAAGATTCTTCGAAACACCTTGGTTCCACCGACTTTTGTTCAAGTAAATGGTGAAGAGTTCGGTAAGGTTGTTGAGAAACAATTGGTGACCTATGGGGATGAGTGGAAAGACGTAAATCTAGATGATGCCCAAACCACTCTCTACAATCAAGAAAAAGCCAAGGCTGAATTTGAAAAAGCAAAAGAACAACTGCAAAAAGAAGGGGTACAATTCCCAATTCATTTGGATTACGTTGTTAGTCAGACAGATAACAGTCAGGTACAACAAGCTAGCTCCTTCAAACAATCCGTAGAAGCTGTTCTTGGTGCAGACAATGTTGTCGTAGATATTCAGAAATTATCTGATGATGACTTTAACAATATTACCTACTTTACAGACACTGCTGCTGAGAAAGATTATGACCTTGCAGGCGGAGGATGGGTGCCAGACTACCAAGATCCATCTACTTATTTAGAGAGTTTAAGTCCTGTTAACGGTTCGGTTTTCTACTATCTAGGTGTGGATGCAGGTTCAAACAGCCCTGCTATTACAGCAGTTGACTTTGGGAAGTATGCAGAGCTCTTAAAAGATGCCAATGCAGAAGTGAGTGACCAAGCTGTACGGTATGAGAAATACGCAGCCGCTCAAGCATGGCTAACCGATAGTTCTTTGATTTTACCAACTGTTTCAAATGGTGGAACGCCAATGTTGCAACGGACTGTCCCATATAGTCGTGCTGCTTCATGGGTTGGAACAAAAGGTACAGGAACCAACTATAAATATCTTGAACTTTCAGAAGAAGTCATCAAGACAAAGGATTACGATGCAAGTAAAGAAAAATGGTTGAAAGAAAAGGCTGAATCCAATAAAAAAGCCCAAGAAGAATTAAAGAACCACATCGAATCGAAATAGCTGGGAAAGTAAGAACGCATAAGTTCAAGTAGGGGAAGGAGCCACTAAAAAGGATTGATTTTTTAGACAGTCCTCCGCTTAGTGGCTCCTTTCGCTTGCCAAATATTCAGAAAATTTAGTTTACTTTTTGTCTCACTTATGCTATAATTCTATCTAAATTCAATAAAATGGAGACTCAAAATGAAAAAAAGTAAAGTTTTTGCATTTGCCGGAGTAACATTGCTCGCAGCAACTTTCCTTGCAGCATGTTCTGGCTCAAAAGATAGCAAGTCTGCATCAAAAAAAGATACAACATATGGCTATGTTTATAACGATGATCCAACAACTTTGGATTACACTGTATCTTCAAAAGCTTCCGTACACGATATTACAACAAACGGTGTAGATGGTTTGTTGGAGAACGACAAGTACGGGAACCTTGTACCATCTATTGCTGAAGATTGGTCTGTTTCAAAAGACGGTTTGACCTATACCTACAAAATCCGTAAGGGTGTTAAATGGTATGATGCTGATGGTGAAGAGCATGGTGAAGTAACAGCTCATGACTTTGTTACTGGATTGAAGCATGCGGCGGATAAAAAATCAGAATCTCTTCCATTGGTAAAAGACTCAATCAAAGGATTGAAAGACTACTCAGAAGGAAAAATTTCAGATTTCTCTGAGGTTGGAGTCAAAGCAGTGGATGACTATACTCTTGAGTATACTTTGAACCAACCAGAAACTTTCTGGAATTCAAAAACAACTAATGGTGTCCTTTTCCCAATTAGTACAGATTTCTTGAAGAGCAAGGGTGATGAATTTGGTCAACCAGGTAATGTTAAATCAATCTTGTTCAATGGTCCATTCCTTTTGAAATCAATCACTTCTAAATCAGAAATCACTTTTGAAAAGAATGAAGAGTATTGGGATAAAGACAACGTTCATATCGACAAGATCAAATTCTCTTATTATGATGGATCAGACCAAGATTCATTGGCGCGTGGCTTTAGCGATGGTTCATATTCCCAAGCTCGTCTATTCCCTGCTAGCTCTAACTTTGCGTCTGTTGAAAAGAAATACAAAGATAATATCTACAACACACAGCCTGGTTCTGGTGTAGCAGTCTTAGGTTTCAACATTGACCGTCAAGCCTACAACCATACTTCTAAGACGTCAGATGACCAGAAATCTTCTACTAAGAAAGCTATCTTAAACAAGAATTTCCGTCAAGCCATCACCTTTGCCTTGAACCGTGAGAATTATTCAGCACAAGTCAATGGTAAAGACTATGCTAAGGCTGCTATTCGGAATATGTACACCGCACCTGCCTTTGTTCAAGTAAATGGTAAAGACTTTGGTGATGTAGTAGCAGACAAGTTGCAAACTTATGGAGATCAATGGAGTGGTGTGAATCTTGCAGACGGTCAAAACGGACTCTATAGCAAGGAAAAAGCAAAAGCTCAGTTTGAAAAAGCAAAAGCTGAACTCCAAAAAGAGGGTGTTCAATTCCCAATCCACTTGGATGTTCCGGTTGCACAAAACTCAACAAACTTTGTGTCACGGATGCAATCCTTCAAACAATCAGTTGAAGAAACACTTGGTACAGAAAACGTTGTTGTGGACCTTCAAATGATGGACCAAGATGAAGTCTTGAACATTACATTGAACGTACCATCAGCTGCAGAAACTGACTGGGATCTTCAAGGGCTTGTAGGATGGAACCCAGACTACGATGACCCATCTACTTACCTTGATACCTTGCAACCATCTTCACCAGACCAAACTAAAACTTACCTTGGATTTGCTGGTGGTGTAGATAATGCCTCTGCTAAGGCTGTTGGCTTAGATGAATATGCGAAGTTGCTTGATGATGCAGAAAAAGAAACCCTAGACGTAGTGACTCGTTATGAAAAATTTGCAGCGGCGCAAGCTTGGTTAACAGATAGCGCATTAGTGATTCCAACTATGACTAGC
The DNA here is from genome assembly GCA_902470035.1 of uncultured Streptococcus sp. Taxonomy (GTDB): domain Bacteria; phylum Bacillota; class Bacilli; order Lactobacillales; family Streptococcaceae; genus Streptococcus. The sequence continues at coordinate 25,158 of CABREZ010000003.1, forward strand.
GCTGGAGCAGCTACAGTTGTTTCAAAAGTAGTTCCATTCTCTGGACCTTCATCACAAACAGGTAACAAAGGATCAACTTATTTCAAATATGTTGAAGTTCAAGATGAGCCTGTCACTAAAAAACAATATGATCAAGAACGTGAAAAATGGTTGAAAGAAAAAGCTGATTCAAATAAGAAAGCTCAGCAAGAACTAGAAAAACACGTTAAATAATCACCTTCATCAGAACTTTCTCTAATAGGGGAGAAAGTTCTTTTGAACATTAAAGGAACGGAATATGAAAAAATATATATTTATGCGTATTTTACGTTCGTTAGTGTCGATCTTTTTGGTTACGACATTGACGTATACAATTATTTATACGCTAACCCCAAGAAATTTAATTTTCAAAAACGACCCTAACTATAATAAGATTGCAAAGACTAAGGATTCTAAAATCAATTATGAAAACACAGTCTATGATCGTATGGGGTATATAGAATATCTTGATTCAAAAGCTTTGAAAGAAAAAGCAAGCAAGGAAGACTCATCAGTAACTGTAGAGCCTACTAAAGAAAACGAAAAGATCTACAAAAAGTACATTTCTAATCTTGGAAATGGCTGGGTATTGAAACGTTTCCCTGAAAACAAAGGCTTTTACGCAACTCGTGAAGTCCCTGTCTTTGAACGTGTTATTGGATTCTACGGCAACCTGATTCAGATTGATCATCCAAATGTCATCAAAGATGCTTCCAATCCAAAACTTGAACGTTATATTCGTATTGAAAATGATCCAGCTATTGGTTGGTCAGTAGTTGGTTCGGGGACTAAACATAAATATCTTTTGTATTTCAATGGTCAATTCCCGTTCGTTCATCAAAATTTTGTATCGTTAAACTTGGGTGAATCTTATCCAACTTATTCAAATACGCCAGTTCTTCAGGTTATTACACAAGGCCAAGGAACTACCAAGAAGAGTGAAGTAAACTTCCCAACAGGGAAAAAAGAATCTTCTATCAATATCTACTCACGTACTTACAAATCACCAAGCAAGGCAGATGCTCAAGATATTGCCCGCTTTGGTAAAGGAGATGCTTATACAGCAACTTTGAGCAACTATGAAAATCCATCCATGATTGTGAGCTCTTCTATTATCGGCTTGATCGGGATTGCAATTGCTTACTTGATTGCGATTCCATTGGGATCTTACATGGCCTTGTTGAAGAATACATGGTTTGATAGTGCCTCAACAGCTGTCTTGACATTGATGATGGCTCTTCCAACGATTGCCTTGGTCTACATTGTTCGCTTGGTAGGTTCAACAATCGGTCTTCCAGACTCCTTCCCAGTCTTAGGAGCTCAGGACTGGAGATCGTATGTTCTTCCTTCTGTCATTTTGGGACTGTTGACCGCTCCAGGTTTGGCTGTTTGGATTCGTCGTTATATGATTGACTTGCACTCACAAGACTTTGTCCGTTTTGCACGTGCTAAAGGACTTTCTGAAAAAGAAATTTCACGCAAGCATATTTTCAAGAATGCAATGGTTCCAATCGTTACAGGTATTCCTGTTCAATTGGTCTTGGTTATTTCAGGAGCTACCTTGACAGAGACCGTCTTTGCCTTCCCTGGTATGGGTAAAATGTTGATTGATTCCATCAAGGCATCGAACAATACCATGGTGGTGGGTCTTGTCTTCATCTTTACTGTTCTTGCTGTATTTGGAGCAATGGCCGGTGATATTCTCATGGTTATGGTAGATCCTCGTATCAAATTAACAACTAAGAAAGGAGGCAAATAATGTCTACAATCGATAAAAAGAAATTCCAATTTGTTGAACGTGACGACTTTGCCTCTGAAACAATTGATGCGCCGTCGTACTCCTATTGGAAATCTGTATTTCGCCAATTTTTCAAAAAGAAATCAACCATTTTCATGTTAGCAGTCTTGATTGGAATTCTCTTGATGAGTTTTGTTTATCCAATGTTCTCAAACTTTGATTACAATGATGTAAGTAAAGTAAATGATTTCACTGCTCGTTTGAATCCTCCAAGTGCCAAAGCTTTCTTTGGTACAGATAACAATGGTAAATCTTTGTTTGATGGAGTTTGGTTTGGTGCCCGTAATTCGATTATCATCTCTTTTATTGCTACCTTGATCAACGTTGTGATTGGTGTAGTGATTGGTGGGATTTGGGGTGTGTCAAAATCAATCGACCGCTTCATGATGGAAGTTTATAACGTTATTTCAAACGTTCCATTCATGTTGATTGTTATTGTCTTGACTTACTCAATTGGTGCTGGTTTCTGGAACTTGATTTTGGCGATGACGGTGACCGGATGGATTGGGATTGCTTATTCTATCCGTGTCCAAATTATGCGTTACCGTGATTTAGAGTACAACTTGGCCAGCCGTACTTTGGGGACTCCAACTCTAAAAATCGTGACAAAAAACATTTTGCCACAATTGGTATCTGTTATTGTGACGACAACAACTCAATTGTTGCCAGCCTTTATTTCAACTGAAGCCTTCCTTTCCTTCTTTGGATTGGGATTGCCAATTACAGTTCCAAGTTTAGGTCGTTTGATTTCAGACTACTCACAAAACGTAACAACCAATGCGTATCTTTTCTGGATTCCATTGACAGTCTTAGTCTTGGTATCCTTGTCATTCTATATCGTTGGACAAAACCTTGCAGATGCCAGCGATCCACGTACACATAGATAGGAGGAGTAGGTATGACAAATGATAAAAATGTAATCTTATCTGCTCGCGATATCGTAGTAGAATTTGATGTTCGGGATCGTGTATTAACCGCCATTCGCAATGTGTCCTTAGACCTTGTTGAAGGTGAAGTCATGGCACTTGTTGGTGAATCAGGTTCTGGTAAATCTGTTCTGACAAAAACCTTCACAGGAATGTTAGAAGACAACGGACGAATTGCTAATGGTAGCATTAATTATCGTGGGCAAGAATTAACAGAACTCAAGTCAAACAAAGACTGGGAAGATATCCGTGGTGCAAAGATTGCAACCATCTTCCAAGATCCAATGACCAGTTTGGACCCGATTAATACAATCGGATCACAAATTACGGAAGTTATTATTAAACACCAAGGCAAGAGTGCCAAAGAAGCCAGAGAAATGGCCATTGATTATATGGAAAAGGTTGGAATCCCAGAAGCAGAACGTCGCTTTGATGAATATCCTTTCCAATATTCAGGCGGGATGCGCCAACGGATCGTTATTGCTATTGCCCTTGCTTGTCGTCCAGATATCTTGATCTGTGACGAGCCAACAACGGCCCTTGACGTAACCATCCAAGCCCAGATCATTGACTTGTTGAAATCATTGCAAAAAGAATATAACTTTACAACAATCTTTATTACCCACGACTTAGGTGTGGTCGCAAGTATTGCAGATAAGGTTGCCGTAATGTATGCTGGTGAAATTGTAGAATTTGGTAAAGTAGAAGAAATCTTCTACGATCCAAGACATCCTTATACATGGAGCCTCCTTTCAAGTTTGCCACAATTGTCTACCTCTAAAGGTGATTTATATTCTATCCCAGGGACTCCTCCATCATTGTATTCACCAGTAAAAGGGGATGCCTTTGCTTTGCGTTCAGACTATGCCATGCAAATTGATTTCGAGGAACATCCACCAGTCTTCAATGTTTCAGATACACATTGGGCTAAAACATGGCTCTTACATGAAGATGCACCAAAAGTCAATAAACCAGAAATTATTGATAATCTTCATGAAAAGATTAGTGCGAAAATGGGATTCACTACAATCAAGGACTAGGAGAAGGAAATGACAGAAAAATTAATAGAAGTTAAAGATCTAGAAATTTCCTTCGGTGAAGGAAGTAAAAAATTTGTAGCTGTAAAGAATGCAAGTTTTTTCATCAATAAAGGTGAAACATTCTCTCTTGTTGGTGAATCAGGTAGTGGGAAGACGACGATTGGTCGTGCAATCATTGGTTTGAATGACACTAGTGCAGGTGATATTCTATATAATGGTAAAAAGATCAATGGGAAGCAATCTCGCAAGGATGAAAATGAATTAATCCGTAAGATTCAAATGATCTTCCAAGACCCGGCAGCGAGTTTGAATGAACGTGCAACAGTCGACTACATTATTTCAGAAGGTTTGTACAATTATCACCTATTCGAAAATGAAGAAGACCGAGTACGTAAAGTAAAAGAGATTATGCATGAAGTAGGGCTTCTAGCAGAGCATTTGACTCGTTATCCTCATGAATTCTCTGGTGGACAACGCCAGCGGATTGGGATTGCTCGTGCCTTGGTAATGGAACCAGAATTTGTTATCGCAGACGAGCCAATTTCAGCTCTTGACGTATCCGTACGTGCGCAAGTTTTAAATCTCCTTAAGAAATTCCAAAAAGAATTGGGCTTGACCTATCTCTTTATCGCACACGATCTTTCGGTAGTTCGATTTATCTCTGATCGTATTGCGGTTATTTATAAAGGGGTTATTGTAGAAGTAGCTGAGACGGAAGAATTGTTTAATAATCCAATTCATCCATACACACAATCTCTACTATCAGCTGTACCGATTCCAGATCCAATTCTAGAACGCAAAAAAGTTCTGAAAGTTTATGATCCTGATCAGCATGATTATTCAACCGACAAACCAGAAATGGTTGAAATCAAACCTGGACATTACGTTTGGGCAAATAAAGCAGAACAGAAAAACTATAAAGAACTTGTATAATCATAAGAAAACGAGAAGAATACGCTTCTCGTTTTCTATTTTTTTAAAAAAGAAAAACTTTTTTAAAAAAATAGAGAAAAGATATTGACAAGTAGTTTTGGTCGTGATATACTAATATAGTTGTCGCGCAAGAGCGACAAAGACCTTTGAAAACTGAACAAGACGAACCAATGTGCAGGGCGCTATAACGGAAGTTATAGTAACTGAACAATAAAAAACAATAAATCTGTCAGTGACAGAATGAGTTTAAGACAAACAATTATTTTAATGAGAGTTTGATCCTGGCTCAGGATGAACGCTGGCGGCGTGCCTAATACATGCAAG
>CABREZ010000004.1 GCA_902470035.1 uncultured Streptococcus sp.
GCCATCTCCGCTATTTGGGACAGCTTCTAATAGACGATTTAATTCGTAGTTTCCAACCTTTGTTTGGGCAAAAGTATTGTCGCGTAGGGTATATTTTTTAATATTTGGATGGATTGCGTATGTGTAATCGCAGTCTGTTAATGAGACAGAAGTTTCAAATGCCATGTAATTCTCCTAAAATTTTGTGAATGGTTGTAATAAAAATATCGACTTCATCAGAAGTATTGAATTCAGATAAACTAATGCGAATAGATTCCTTCAAGCGAGGTGAATCTTCGCCATAATATGCTGCAAGGATGTGACTTGGCTGAACAGTCCCCGCAGTACAAGCAGAGCCGGTTGAGACTGAAATCCCTGCCATGTCTAAACGAAGCAGTAAGATATCATTGCTGATACCGGGGAAGCCAATATTTAAGACATGAGGAAGTTTGGAGTCTGTGCTATTCAGATAGAAATCTAGATCTTCTAGGCCAGTTAGGATACGTTCAGATAAGCTCTGAATATACTGATAATTTGCTTCTAACTGATCAGTTGCCTCTTTGAGGGCTTGAGCCATTCCAGCAATCGAAATCAAGTTCTCTGTACTTGCTCGACGCTTGTCTTCTTGGTCCCCCCCATGTAAGAGATTGAAAAAGTCAGGCTTTCTAGCATAGAGGATGCCAACCCCTTTTGGCCCATGAAATTTATGGGCGGATGCGGTTAGGAAATCGATTCCTAGCTCTTCTGGTGCTACAGCAAGTTTACCAACGGCCTGCACAGCATCGACATGAAAAGTAGCAGGATGGTCTTTTAAAAGGTCAGAAATGGCCTTGATGGGTAAGAGATCGCCCGTTTCGTTATTGGCATACATGGTGGATACCAAAATAGTATCGGGACGAAGTGCAGCTCGAATATCTTCAGGACGAATCTTTTGATCAACGGGTTGAATAACGGTCACTTCAAATCCAAACTCCTCGACCAAGTACTCAATCGGTTCCAAAACGGCATGGTGCTCAATAGCCGTGGTAATAATATGTTTTCCTTTTTGTCTATGTTTGAGACAGTAGCCCTTTATAACAGTGTTATTGCCTTCTGTCCCGCCAGAAGTGAAGGTGATCTGTTGACTAGAGGTTTTTAAACAAGTTGCAACACATTCCCTGGCATCTCTGAGAATTTTTTTTGCTTGGCGCCCGTGGGAGTGGAGACTAGATGGATTTCCAAAACTGGTTTCCATCGTTTCTGTCATGACCTTAATTACTCCTGGGCTTAGAGGAGTGGTTGCTGCATTGTCAAAATAAATCACGCCATCACCTTATTTCTTATGGTATGCAAAGAGTGGACTAACTGGTTTACGCTCTTGGATACGAACAAGGGCATCCCCAATCAAATCGCTTGCAGTAATGTATTTTACATTTTTTGGTTTTTGTTCTTGGGTTGCTACAGAGTCTGTAACTAAAATTTCTTTAATTGGTGCTTGGTCTAGTAATTCTGCAGCTCCTTTAACGAAAAGTCCGTGACTAGAAACAGCATAAATCTCAGTAGCGCCATCTCGTTGGACAATTTTTGCAGCTTCAGAGAAGGTTTTTCCTGTATTCAAAATATCATCGATAAGGATTGCTTTTTTGCCTTTGACATCCCCGATGATGTAGCCTTCGTCACGGCTGGCATCGTCTTGGGCGTAGTCAATGATGGCAATTGGGGCATCTAGATATTCAGCAAGATTACGTGCTCGTTTCACTCCGGAGTTTTTAGGACTGACAACCACTACATCTGAACCGGTTAAGCCCTGTTTGATATAGTGATCAGCAAATAGAGGAATCGTGAACAAGTTGTCTACTGGGATATCGAAGAAGCCTTGTACTTGAACGGCATGAAGATCGAGTGTTACAACACGGTCTACTCCTGCCTTGACCAACATATTGGCAACTAATTTTGCTGTAATCGGTTCGCGAGGAGCAGCGGTACGGTCTTGACGAGCATAACCAAAGTATGGAAGAACGACGTTAACGGTATGAGCACTAGCTCGTTGGCAAGCATCTACCATGATTAACAATTCCATCAAGTGATTGTTAACAGGGTAGCTGGTAGATTGGATGATATAAATATCATAGCCACGAACACTTTCTTCGATATTAATTTGGATTTCACCATCTGAGAATTGACGTGAAGAAAGCTTTCCGAGTGGGATCCCAGCAACTTCCGAAATTTTTTTTGCAATTTCTTGATTGGAGTTAAGTGCGAAGAGCTTCATATTGTTTTTTTCTGACATGTGTTTGATCCTCATTTAGATATTTTTGTCTAGTCTTATTTTAGCAAAAAAATTCAGTAATTTCAGCTTTTTAGCAAACTTTGGGCCAATCTTGCTACTTTACTTTTTGCTGGCTTGTATTCAATTTGTTTTTCTTTGAGAAATTCGTGAAAATAAGTTTCATCTGAGGCTGCATCCACCTCCATTTCCAATTCATAGTCCTCAATAGAGTTATAGCGACTACGGTCAAAGGCTAATAAGCCTTTAGGGATTTTTTTCTCTCGTCTCTCTGTTTCTAGACTTCCCCAGACATCTAAGGCAGATAGTAGGATTCCTGAATCAGTGAGAAAGTTGGCAATCTCACCTTTAGGGATTTTTTTCTTGGATAGAAAGGCTTCTACTTGATCAAATGTAAGGGCTTGATTGTATTCGAAATGTCCTGCTTCTTGCGGTACTTTAAGGGTTAGCTCAGCCCGATCCGCTAAGGTACGAATGCGCAAGGCCATCTGATGATTTCGGATAGCTTGGTCAGGCGTATCGATATAGTGATTGGTTTGTTGGATAGGAGGTTGGTCCTTGAAAAAATCTTCAAGAGAGTGGTATTCTTCCTTGGTTAATAAGGTTTTAAATTCAATTTCTAAATGATTCATAGCTACGTCCTTTTCTTTCGTTTGAAAGCTCTTTATGATATAATAATAGATGTGTTTATTTTATACAAAAAACTTTGAGATGACAAGGTGATTCAATGGCGATTGATTGGGAAAATTTTTTAGATCCCTATATCCAAGCAGTTGGGGAATTGAAGATTAAACTTCGTGGGATAAGAAAGCAGTATCGCAAACAACAAAAGCATTCCCCAATCGAGTTTGTGACCGGTCGTGTGAAGCCGATTGAGAGTATTCTCGAAAAGATGGAACGCAGAAGTATTTCTGAAGAGAACCTGGCTCAAGATATGCAAGATATTGCTGGTCTGCGGGTCATGGTTCAATTTGTCGACGACGTGGATGAAGTCCTAGAAGTCCTGCGGAAGCGTCAGGATATGCGTGTGGTTCAAGAACGCGACTATATTCGTCACAAGAAATCAAGTGGGTATCGAAGCTACCATGTAGTGGTTGAATATCCAGTAGATACCATTAATGGCTATGAAACGATTTTGGCAGAGATACAGATTCGTACCCTGTCTATGAATTTTTGGGCTACCATTGAACACTCACTAAATTACAAATATAAAGGAGATTTTCCGGACGAGATTAAGAAACGTCTTGAAGTCACTGCGAATTTGGCCTATCAACTCGATGAGGAAATGGGAGCCATTCGTGATGCCATTCAGGAGGCGCAAGCTCTTTTTGATCCTATGCATCGTAAATTAAACGATGGCGTCGGAAATAGTGATGATACAGATGAGGACTACAGGTAAGAAGGTTTCGATTATTCGAAATCGAAAACGCCAGAGCGAAGAGGTTTTTCAACAACTTCGTTATAAATTAAAAAAGAATAATTTTATCTTAACTGAGAAGCATCCGGATATCGTGATCTCTATCGGTGGGGATGGCATGTTGCTTTCGGCTTTTCATAAATACGAGAGTCAATTAGATCGGGTTCGTTTTGTTGGGGTGCATACAGGGCATCTTGGATTTTATACGGACTATTTAGATGATGAGATTGACAAGTTGGTAGAAAATCTCAAGTTCGATACAGGTGCCAAGGTATCTTACCCAATCCTTAATGTCAAAGTGACCTTTGACAATGGGGATACGAAGATTATGCGAGCTCTTAACGAAGCGACGATCAAACGCAGCGATCGAACCATGGTAGCTGATTTAACCATCAATGGCGTTCATTTCGAGCGGTTTAGAGGGGATGGTATTACGGTTTCGACCCCTACAGGTAGTACAGCTTATAACAAATCTTTGGGAGGAGCTGTTCTTCATCCGACCATCGAAGCGCTTCAAATTGCTGAAATCGCTAGTCTGAATAATCGTGTCTATCGAACTTTGGGGTCATCGATTATTGTTCCCAAAAAAGATAAGATTGAAATTACGCCTAGCCGGCCAGGTTTTCACATTCTCTCTGTTGATAATTCAACCTATTCTTATCGAAATATCGCCCATATCGAGTACCAGATTGATAACCACAAGATCAATTTCGTAGCGAGCCCAAGTCATACCAGTTTCTGGAATCGGGTCAAGGATGCCTTTATCGGAGATATTGACGAATGAGGTTCGAGTTTATTGCAGATGAACATGTTAAGGTTAAAACCTTTCTGAAGAAACATCAGGTTTCAAAAGGCTTATTGGCCAAGATCAAGTTTTCTGGAGGCCAGATTTTAGTCAATGGCGTCGAACAAAATGCCATTTATCTCCTCGATATAGGAGATAAGGTAACGATTGATATTCCCTCTGAGGAAGGTTATGAAGCCTTGGAGGCCATTGATCGTGATTTGGAAATCTTGTACGAGGATGATCATTTCTTGGTCCTCAATAAACCTGCAGGAGTGGCATCCATTCCTAGCTCTCTTCATTCCAATACCATTGCAAACTTTGTCAAGGGCTACTATGTTCGCAATCAGTATGAAAATCAGCTCGTTCATATTGTCACCCGTTTAGACAAGGATACCAGTGGAATCATGCTCTTTGCTAAACATGGCTATGCCCATGCTCGCTTAGATAAACAACTTCAGGCCAAGACCATCCAAAAACGTTACTTTGCATTGGTAAAGGGGAAGGATGAGTTGGCAAGTAAGGGTGACATCATTGCCCCCATTGCGCGTGATGAAGACTCCATCATTACGCGAAAGGTAGCAAAAGGTGGCAAATATGCTCATACCAGCTACCAAGTTGTTCAGTCTTTTGGTGATATTCATCTAGTGGATATCCAGTTGCATACAGGCCGGACCCATCAGATTCGCGTTCATTTTTCTCATATTGGTTTTCCACTTTTGGGAGATGATCTCTATGGAGGTTCGTTAGAAGATGGGATTCTTCGACAAGCCTTGCATTGCCATTCCTTGGCTTTCTATCATCCTTTTTTGGAAGAGGAGCTCCGAATTGAAAGCTCTTTGCCAGATGATTTTAGCCAAGTTTTAAAACAGTTATCAAATATTTAATTTTTTTCAAAGGAGAAACTCATGGAAGTTTTTGAAAGCCTCAAAGCCAACCTCGTTGGTAAGAATGCTCGTATTGTGTTACCAGAAGGGGAAGAGCCTCGTATTCTGCAAGCAGCAAAACGGATTGTAAAAGAAACAGACGTTACACCTGTCTTGCTTGGTAATCCAGATAAGATTCGTATTTACCTTGAAATTGAAGGAGTTTTGGAAGGATACGAAGTTATCGACCCGCATTCTTACGCAGGCTTTGATGAGATGGTAGCTTCCTTGGTAGAACGTCGTAAGGGTAAAATGATAGAAGAAGAAGCGCGTCAAATTTTGCAAGATGATGTCAACTACTTTGGTGTCATGTTGGTACATCTGGGAATCGTTGATGGTATGGTTTCAGGTGCCATTCACTCAACAGCTGCTACTGTTCGTCCAGCTCTTCAAATTATCAAAACTCGTTCAAATGTCAAACGTACTTCGGGTGCTTTCCTCATGGTTCGTGGATCTGAACGTTACTTGTTTGGAGACTGTGCGATTAACATCAATCCAGATGCTGAAGGCTTGGCTGAAATTGCCATCAACTCTGCTATCACAGCCAAGATGTTTGGAATTGATCCAAAAATCGCCATGTTGAGTTATTCAACCAAAGGCTCTGGTTTCGGTGAAAGTGTTGATAAGGTTGTTGAAGCAACAAAAATTGCGCATGAACTTCGTCCAGATTTAGAAATTGATGGAGAATTGCAATTTGACGCTGCTTTTGTACCAGAAACAGCAGCATTGAAAGCTCCAGGAAGTAAGGTGGCAGGACAAGCCAATGTCTTTATCTTCCCAGGTATTGAAGCAGGTAATATTGGTTACAAGATGGCAGAACGTCTTGGAGGCTTTGCAGCAGTCGGTCCAGTATTGCAAGGATTGAACAAGCCAGTGAATGACCTCTCTCGTGGATGTAATGCTGATGATGTCTTTAAATTGACCTTGATTACAGCTGCTCAAGCGGTAGAACAATAAGAATCTAGTTAGGCTCAGGAACCACCTGAGTCTTTTTCTGTTTAAAACAGAATTTCTTATTCCTGTATCATTCTATGGTATACTAAGAACATGTTAGATTTAAAAGATTACGGAATTACCATGTGGGAGGAGAAAAAAATTGCTTCTTTCCGAGAAAAGTTATTAGCATGGTACGATGAGTATAAGCGGGACCTTCCATGGAGACGAACGCAGGATCCCTATAAAATATGGATTTCAGAGATTATGCTTCAGCAGACGCGTGTGGATACCGTGATTCCCTATTATGAACGCTTTTTAGACTGGTTTCCAACTATTAAGGATCTGGCCAATGCACCAGAAGAAAAGCTTCTAAAAGCTTGGGAAGGTTTGGGCTATTACTCAAGGGTTCGCAACATGCAGAAAGCTGCTCAGCAGATGATGGAAGACCACGGAGGTGTGTTTCCATCAAGCTATGAGGCTATCTCAAAACTCAAGGGAATTGGGCCTTATACTGCTGGTGCCATTGCGAGTATTGCTTTTGGTTTGCCAGAGCCAGCAGTGGATGGCAATGTCATGCGGGTTTTAGCTCGTTTGTTTGAGGTGGACTACGATATCGGAGTCCCGACCAATCGCAAGATTTTTCAGGCCATGATGGAAGTCTTGATCGATCCAGAGCGTCCGGGTGATTTCAATCAGGCTTTGATGGATTTGGGCTCAGATATTGAATCACCAGTCAATCCACGGCCCGAAGAGAGTCCTGTAAAAGAGTTTAGCGCGGCCTATCAGCATGGGACCATGGATCGCTATCCCATCAAGGCTCCAAAGAAGAAACCAGTGCCAGTCTATCTAACAGCTTTTATTATAAAGGATAGTCAAGGGCGCTACCTGCTGGAAAAAAATGAGCGAGAAGGACTCTTGTCAGGCTTCTGGCATTTTCCCTTGATTGAAGTGGATAGCCTATCGGAGAACCTGGGCCAATTGTCTCTACTGGATGAGAAAGAACAAGCAGTGGGCAATCTAGAGATTCTCTCCTTTGAACAGGACTATGATTTGGTTATTGATTGGCAAGACAGAACTTATCCCATGGTCCAGCATGTCTTTTCGCACCGCAAGTGGCAGGTTCAAATCCAGTACGGATTGGTAAAAGAAGGAGAACAAGCAACCAGTGAATCAACTATTTGGTTAAAACCGGAAGAATTTTCGGCCTATCCTTTTGCCAAACCCCAGCAGAAGATTTGGACGACTTTTACAGAAAATGAAAATTAGCTAGAGATTATTCTCTAGCTAATTTTTTTATAGATGAGCGAATGCTTTGATTTCTTCTTCTGACATGGATGAGTCGCAGCGAACGCTAACTTCCCCAGCTTCGACATGTAAAAATCCTGGGACAGTTGGAATACCATAGGTAGAACGGAAGGCTTGCAAAGCATCAAGTTGACTTGGTTCTTCACTATTAATGAAGTAGATATGAGCTTTTGTTTCAGCTACGACAGTTGCTAATTTAGCAGCGAACTTCCGGCAGTAAGGACAAGTCTTGCGTCCAATAAAGAAGGTTGCTGTTTCTTTTTGGTCGATGGCTTCTTGTGCACGCGCAACAGTGGTTACTTCAAGATCTTTAATATCTTCTAAAAATTGTTCCATGAGATTACCTCGCTTTCTTATAAATCTAGTATGCCATAAAGGGCGAAAAAAAGCTGTATTTTGATACGAAAAAAGATGAGATTGGTTGATCTCATCTTTTGTGGTTGTTTATTTTACAAAGGCATTGATTTCAGCTTCGATGTTAGCAATTTTAGCTTGAGAATCTTCGTTGCTTTCACCAACAACGGCAATGTAGAACTTGATTTTTGGTTCTGTACCTGAAGGACGAACGGCAATCCAAGAACCATCCGCAAGTGTGTATTTCAATACATCACTTGGAGGAGTCGTCAAGGCTGTTACAGTGCCATCAGATGTAGTAGATGTTTGTGCTTTAAAGTCTTCAACAACAGCGATGGCAGTTTCATTGAATTCTTTTGGACCGTTTTCACGGAATTTCGCCATGATTGCTTTGATTTGCTCAGCACCGTCAACACCAGAAAGTGTAACAGAGATTGTCTTTTCAGCATAGTAGCCGTACTCTTTGTAGATTTCTTCGATACCATCTGCAAGTGTCAAACCACGAGAACGGTAGTAAGCAGCAAGTTCTGCAACGACAAGGACAGCTTGGATAGCATCTTTATCACGTACGAATGGTTTGATCAAATAACCGAAGCTTTCTTCAAATCCCATCATGTAAGTGTGATTGTGTTTTTCTTCGAATTCTTGAATCTTTTCAGCGATGAATTTGAAACCAGTCAAGACGTTAAACATAGTTGCGCCGTAGCTTTCAGCAATCTTAGTAACCAAGTCAGTTGATACGATAGATTTGCAAAGGGCTGCGTTTTCAGGAAGAGTTCCAGCATTTTTGTGGGCTTCCAATATATACTTAGCCATGATGGCACCGATTTGGTTCCCTGAAAGGTTAAGGTAGCTACCGTCTTTTTGAAGAACTTCAACACCAACACGGTCAGCGTCAGGGTCAGTTGCGACAAGAACATCAGCGCCTACTTGGCGACCAAGTTCTTCAGCAAGTGCAAAGGCTGCTTGGCTTTCTGGGTTTGGTGATTTAACCGTTGAGAAGTCAGGGTCTGGAGTTGCTTGAGCCTCAACGACCTGAACAGAGTCAAATCCTGCTTGGGCAAGAGCACGACGAGCCAACATTTCACCAGTACCATGAAGTGGAGTGTAGACAATCTTCATGTCTTTACCGAATTCTTCAATCAAGGCTGGGTTGATGTTTACGTCCTTCACCTCTTTGAGGTATTCAACATCGACAGCTTCGCCGATAACTTCAATCAAGCCAGAAGCTTTTTCAGCTTCTACATCAGCGACTTCTACAGCGAAAAGATTGTCGATAGCACGGATGTAGGTAGTCAAAGCGTCTGCATCGTGTGGAGGCATTTGTCCACCGTCTTCACCATATACCTTGTATCCGTTAAACGGAGCAGGGTTGTGGCTGGCAGTAATCATGATACCTGCGAAACAGTTGAGGTGACGAACAGCAAATGAAAGTTCTGGAGTTGGACGGAGACTTTCAAAAATATACGATTTAATACCGTGTTTAGCAAGAACGGCTGCTGATTCAAAGGCAAATTCTGGAGAGAAGTGACGGCTATCGTAGGCGATGGCTACACCACGTTCTTTCTCATTTCCACCTTTTGATTCGATCAAACGAGCCAAACCTTCAGTTGCTTGGCGAACAACGTAGATATTAATGCGGTTTGTACCAGAACCAATTAATCCGCGCATACCAGCAGTACCGAATTCAAGGTTTGTGTAAAAGGCATCTTCCTTTGTTTTTTCATCCATGCTTTCCAAATCACGACGAAGGTAATCTGGTAGGTCAGCGAAATCAGCCCATTTTTGGAAATTTTCTTGATAAGTCATAGTGCAACTCCTTATTTCTATAATTAATCGCTTACATTATAGCATTTTTTTTCTGAAAAAACTATATTCAATAGCAATTGTTTTCAAATTTATATGCTGACTGTCCACAAAAAAATCACACCTTCATTTGAAAAGTGTGATAATCAGAATGCATTACAATGAATTCTTAACTTTTGAGAGAGGTGGGATAATCGCTAGTGTCAGAATGACTGTGGCAAGGACCTCAATCAAAGAGTTGGTGGTTAAAACAGCACCGAGGAATGCTTGGATACCACCTGGATAATTTTTTGAAAAGAAGATGAAAATACCTGAAAGCACAAAGAAAGTGTTGGTGAAAGATCCAACCGCTGCAGCGATTGCCAATCCAGATTTATTATGGATCAACTTGTACACAAAGTAAGGGGTGATCCCAATGAGGATACGGGGAACCAGTACGATAATCAGAGAGTAAATGTTTCCTTTTTCAACAAAGGGACTGAATAAATAACTACTTGGTAGCTGAACGATGGTGTTGATGGTGAGGCTAAAGAGTCCCATCAAAAGTCCCAAGGTCCCACCAATACGAGGTCCATAGAGAATGGAGGCAATCACCACTGGAATATGGACGAAGGTAGGTGGAATTAGAAAGGGGAAGAATTGGAAGATCATGGTTGATGTAAAATGAATGGTCACCATGATAGCGAAGAAAATAGAAATTTGTGCAATGGATGAAGAAGATTTTCTCATGATAGCGACTCCTGTATAGTAGTTAGAATGGTTTCGATGGAAGCTAAAGCGCCAGCCCCCTGATCGCCACAAGCTAGTATAGCTTCACGCGGTGGGATGATTTGGTAGCCATAGCTTTTTAGGGTTTCAAGATTGTTTTGTGTAGCGGGGTGGTCCAGCATCTTGGTATTCATAGCGGGTGCTAGGAATTTCTTCACCTCAGACGGTAGGGCCAAAGCAGTGCTTGTTACGATATTATCTGCAAAGCCGTGGGCTAATTTTGCAATGGTATTGGCACTAGCAGGTGCGACTAGAAAGAGATCGGCCTCTTTCCCCAAGTCAATATGTTTGATTTGTTTTGGATCCTCTTCTGTCATGACCTCTACCAGGACAGCTTGTTTGGAGAGGACCTGAAGTGTTAGAGGGGTAATAAAAGCTGTAGCTGCAGGAGTCATCAGAACCTTAACATGGTGACCTAGCTTGGTCAATTGACTGGTTAGATCCGCCGCCTTGTAGGCAGAAATACTTCCTGTAACAGCTAGTAGAATATTGGCCATAGGTTTTATCCTTTGTTTATAATGTGATGGTAGATTTTTTGAGCAATATCCAATTTCGTTTCGGCTATTTGAGTAGCATCTTTTGCAACTAAGTAAGCTCGATGCTTTCCGTCTTGAATTTCGCTTAAGTCATTGGCAACAATCATTTCTGCCTGATTCTTTTCGAGGCTTGCGCGAGCAACGGATAGGAGTTGATCCTGTGCAACATCAACCAGCAGTTTAAAGCCGATTAAGCGAATGTCAGGATTCCACGTTTTTACTAAGGAAATTAACTTAGGATTTTTCTTCAAAAAGAGAACCTGGTAGTCTTCCTCTGAAGAAATTTTCGATTCCTGGTTGGTTTGATGAAGAAAATACTCTAAATTGCTAGCTTCTTTGACAGCCTGGAAACCTGACATATAAACGGGGCTGTAATCAGAGACAGCCATCGCGTGGATGAGCACCTGGTGAGTTGGAGTTTCTTTTTCAAGGACGGTTTGAAGTTCAGCGACATTTTTGATAAATATCTTTATTAAATGAGGATGTTCTTTAGGCTGAACCGCAGTTGGAGTTGTCACTAGAGTCACAGAAAATCCTGCCTCTAAAAAACGTTCGGAAATGATTTTTCCAAGTTGACCAGTGGAATGGTTGGTAATCGAACGAACCTGATCAATCTTTTCACTGGTTCCACCAGATGTAATCAAAATATTCATAGGCTTATTTTACAAGAATTTTATATTTTAGTAAAGTCAAGAACACGGCTCTTACGATTGTTTGTAAAGGGGGTACAAAAGCGGTAGCTTAGACGATGAAGGGGCTCATAGTTATTTCGTATAGAGGGTTATAAGAAATTTGAATGAAGGCTGATAAGGTTCATTTTAAAGGCAAAATCCGAACGAATGGAAAAAGTTTGACATTTAAAATATATATCCTCGCAAAATTTCTGTATAATAGGATTATAAAATAGTGAGGAGATTCAGATGAAGACAGATATCGAGATTGCACAAAGTATTGAATTGAAACCAATCACAGATGTGGTAGAGAAATTGGGTATTCACTTCGATGACCTAGAACTCTATGGAAAGTATAAGGCAAAATTAACCTTTGACAAGATCCAAGCCGTTCAGAAGGAAGAACCAGGAAAGCTCATCTTGGTAACAGCGATTAACCCGACTCCAGCAGGAGAAGGGAAGTCTACCATCACCATTGGATTAGCTGATGCTTTAAATAAAATTGGAAAACAAACCATGATTGCCATTCGCGAACCTTCTTTAGGTCCAGTTATGGGGATTAAAGGTGGTGCAGCTGGGGGTGGCTATGCCCAAGTTCTCCCTATGGAGGATATCAACCTTCATTTCACGGGTGACATGCATGCCATTACGACAGCCAACAATGCTCTTTCAGCTTTGATCGACAATCATTTGCATCAAGGAAATGAGCTAGGCATCGACCAACGTCGGATTATCTGGAAACGGGTAGTGGACTTGAATGACCGTGCTTTGCGTCATGTTTCTGTTGGTCTCGGCGGCCCTCTCAATGGGATTCCTCGTGAAGATGGGTTTGATATCACTGTTGCTTCTGAGATTATGGCCATCCTTTGCTTGGCGACAGATATTGAAGACTTGAAAGGCCGTTTGGCTAATATTGTGATCGGGTACCGCTATTATCGTAGTCCAGTTTATGTCCGCGATTTAGAAGTGGAAGGGGCGCTTGCTTTAATCCTGAAAGATGCGATCAAGCCAAATTTGGTTCAAACCATCTATGGAACTCCAGCCTTTGTTCATGGGGGACCTTTTGCTAATATTGCCCATGGATGTAATTCTGTTTTAGCTACCTCAACCGCTCTTCGTTTAGCCGATTACGTAGTGACAGAAGCAGGTTTTGGGGCGGATTTGGGAGCTGAAAAATTCTTGGATATCAAAACACCAAATCTCCCTGTTAGCCCATCTGCAGTGGTGATTGTCGCAACGATTCGTGCTTTGAAGATGAATGGTGGGGTTGCTAAAGAGGCTCTTTCTGATGAAAATGTAGAAGCTGTTCGTTCAGGTTTTGCTAACTTGGAGCGCCACGTGGAAAATATGCGTAAGTTCGGGATTCCTGTAGTGGTCGCTATTAATGAATTTGTCACAGATACAGAAGCTGAAATTGCAGCTCTGAAAGAGCTCTGTGCTTCCATTCAAGTTCCTGTTGAATTGGCGAGCGTTTGGGCTGATGGTGCTGATGGTGGGTTGGCCTTAGCAGAAACAGTAGTGGAGACACTTGAAACCAGTCCAGCCAACTACTCTCGTCTTTATGATAATGACCTTTCTGTTGAAGAAAAGATCACTAAGATTGCCCAAGAAATTTACCGGGCTGACAATGTTGTCTTTGAGAAAAAAGCCAAAACTCAGATTGCTCAAATCGTGAAAAATGGCTGGGACAAGTTACCAGTTTGTATGGCCAAGACCCAATATAGTTTTTCAGATGATCCAAGTCTTCTCGGGGCGCCAACTGGTTTTGACATTACCATTCGCGAATTGGTACCTAAGACTGGCGCAGGCTTCATTGTTGCTTTGACAGGTGAAGTGATGACTATGCCTGGATTACCAAAACGTCCTGCTGCTTTGAACATGGATGTAGCAGAAGATGGTACTGCTTTAGGCTTGTTCTAATAACAGTTTATGAGGCTGGGACAAAAGTCCTAGCCTCTCAATTGTCTTTTGATTGTCGAGCAAGACGCAGTGGCTGAGTGGGCTCTACTACGCTGGTTTCATCAGCTCTTACAGCCCTACTCAACTGTGCGGAGGTGGGACGACGAAATCGAATTCTAACGAATTACCGATTTCTGTCCCACTCTCATTTTTGTGTTTTGAGGTATAATAGAGAGATAGAAAGTGAGAACAACATGTTGAAGATACGACCAGTCACTCTTAAAGATGCTCCTGAACTTGTCAGGATTTATGCTCCTTATGTTGAGAAAATAGCCATCACTTTCGAATACCAGGTTCCGACAATTGAGGAATTTGAAGGGCGTATCGAAAAGATCCTTCAACGTTTTCCCTATTTAGTAGCTGAAGAAGACGGTCATATCCTTGCTTACGCCTATGCGTCGACCTATTATGATCGATCAGCTTACGATTGGGCCGTGGAAGTATCCGTTTATGTGGATCAAGACCATCGTGGGCAAGGACTGGGTTCTCGTTTGTATAAGGCGTTAGAAATGGAATTGGAGGCGCGTGGTTATTTGCGGTTCTTAGCTTGTATCGCTCTTCCTAATCCAGCTAGTATTGCCCTGCATGAGAAACAGGGCTATGTGAAAGTTGCTCATTTTCCTAAGATTGGCTATAAATTTGATCAATGGCATGATATCATCTGGATGCAAAAGACAATCGAAGGGCCTGTAAAACCCCTAATTTAAAAAGCTGATGAAGCTTGGCTTTCCTCTATTTTTTGAGAAAAATTCTAAAGCGAGCCTCTTGACAGCTCATATAATGTCATGGTAGACTAGATTCATGCGATGAGTCGATTGGCTCTTAGGAGCCTTTTGCGCTGAGGAGGTCTACATTCAATTGTAACGCAGGAGCGGACCTTGAACAGTTGTGTGAACCGGCTGTTCTCATCGAGAGATGCCTCGATCCCTTACCATTTGGTAAGGGATTTTTTTGTAGAAATTCATTGCAAGCAAATACATAAATTTGTTTGCCACTTATGACTACCGGTGATATAATGATGTAAATAAATGGTTTCATTTGTGTTTGAAAGGAGATGGTTATAGTGTATGATCAAAACAGTCCAAACAACAAGTGGTCACAAGAAACGTTTCAACGTATCAGTGAACTGGAGAAATTAGAACAATATCAAGCTAAGTTGCTAATTATGAAGGAACAAATGAAGAATAATCTTCATTGGAGAAACGCCACTATTCTTGGTGGTATTCTAGCTTTTCTCTCCTTTCAACTTGTTAGATGGCGAGCAGCGATTGTTATCATTCTTCTTGTAGTGGTGTTTTATTATTTACCGGCATACAAAAAACGAAAAGCCTTATTCGGAGATCAGGTTCGATCCAATGAAGAGATTTATATTACAGATTTTCTTTGTCCCATCCTGAAAGAAGTTTTTCCTCAAGCGGAGCTAACTCTGACAGCTGACTACCCAATGAATGTCCTGCAGGTCATTAGTCCGAGATCGACTAAGTTTGATCTCTTTCATCAATTGTCTTTCCATGATGAAAAGAATCTCGTAGTAGCCAATCTCTATGCTTATCACATTGAGACGCGAACCGAAAGAGACTCTAGTGGGAAACTCATACGGTCAGAGAAGAAGTTGAAGATTTTGCTGGTCAGATTTTCTCTTTAAAATCTCCAATCTCATTTCCAGGGCACTTGAGAGTTGTTCCAACCAAGAAATCTTTCTTTTTAAAAAGAGAAGTCAAAGGAGCCTATCCAGGTGCTGGACCTAATGAAGTCCAAATCGAAACAGAAGATATCCAAAACAATGAAAACTACAATATCTATTGTACAGATGAACTTGCGGCTCGAAAATTCTTAAAACCTAAGATACTAGAATGGTTTGATCAGCAAATTTCTCAGAATGCTATGTGTGTGTATTTAGTCCAAGATACACTTTATATTTCCTTATATACTAACCGCTACCTTTTCCCAACCCCAAATAGAAAAGAGGCAATCGAAAGTCTGTCGATTGCTGCAGAGTATCAAAAGCTCTGTAGGGAGATTGATCTCATTGATGAATTAACCAATATTTTTAAAGGAGAATAACTATGTCAGGTTTATTGATTGCCCTTATTGTTTTTGCTTTAGTAGTTGTTATGTGGTTTATCGGAGAAAGCAATCGATTGAACCGTTATCAAGTCATGATTGAAGAATCAAAGAGAACGGTCGATATCACCTTGGTTAAACGTTACGATACGATTTCGGAAATGTTGAAGGTCGCTAAGGCTTATGCCAAACATGAGGAGAAAGTCTTTAGTGAATTGGTAGCCCTTCGCCAAGGTGCTTCTATTCAAGAATCCAACCAAGTTATTTCCAATCAAAATGATGTTTTGGCCCAAATCCGAGCAGTGGGTGAGAATTATCCAGAGCTCTTGTCTTCTAATCAATTCTTGGCCTTGCAAAAAGAAATTGCAGACGAAAATGAAGATTTGGCGGCTTCTAAACGCATTGTCAATAGCAATATTAGTCAAATCAACCAAGCCATTGTAACCTTCCCAACTTCAATAGTTGCAGGTATCAAAGGTATGCAACAGGTCCAGTTCCTATTGGAAGATACTCAAGGTAAGAAGGATTTGAATGATTTGGATTATGAGATCCATTAATTTTTATAAAATGCTATTTTATATCTAGAAACTATCCCGGTCTTAGATCGGGATTTTTGTTTTTATAAATGCAAAATACGCTTTTCATTTACCTGGAAAAATAGTATAATAGATGAAATTCACAAATTTTTAGAAAATTCCGAAAGAGGTTTTATTATGGGATATACAGTTGCTGTTGTCGGTGCGACAGGTGCCGTTGGTGCACAAATGATTAAAATGTTGGAAGAATCAAGTCTTCCAATAGATAAGATTCGCTATCTTGCATCTGCGCGTTCAGCAGGGAAAGTCTTGCAATTCAAAGGGCAAGACGTGACCATTGAAGAAACTACTGAAAATGCTTTTGAAGGGGTAGATATCGCTCTCTTCTCAGCTGGTGGTTCTACTTCTGCAAAATACGCACCATATGCAGTTAAAGCTGGTGCGGTCGTAGTAGATAACACTTCTTATTTCCGTCAAAATCCAGATGTACCATTGGTTGTTCCTGAGGTAAATGCACATGCGCTTGATGCTCATAATGGGATTATCGCCTGTCCAAACTGTTCAACGATCCAAATGATGGTAGCTCTTGAGCCTGTTCGTCAGAAATGGGGCTTGGACCGGATCATCGTTTCTACTTACCAAGCTGTCTCAGGTGCTGGTATGGGTGCTATTCTTGAAACCCAACGTGAATTGCGTGAAGTATTGAATGACGGCGTGGCTCCACGTGATTTACATGCGGAAATATTACCTTCAGGTGGCGATAAGAAACATTATCCAATCGCCTTCAACGCTCTTCCACAAATCGACGTCTTCACTGACAATGACTACACTTACGAAGAAATGAAGATGACCAATGAAACCAAGAAAATCATGGAAGACGATAGCATCGCCGTTTCTGCAACTTGTGTGCGTATCCCTGTCTTGTCAGCTCACTCAGAGTCTGTCTACATCGAGACCAAGGAAGTAGCTCCAATCGAAGAAGTGAAAGCGGCCATTGCTGCCTTCCCAGGTGCTGTCTTGGAAGATGATGTTGCTCATCAAGTATACCCACAAGCGATTAATGCTGTCGGTTCTCGCGATACCTTTGTTGGTCGTATCCGTAAAGACTTGGATGCTGAAAAAGGGATCCATATGTGGGTTGTTTCCGATAACCTTCTTAAAGGGGCTGCTTGGAACTCAGTGCAAATCGCAGAAACTCTTCACGAACGTGGATTGGTACGCCCAACAACTGAGTTGAAGTTTGAGTTGAAATAATTCTATAACTGAATAATATGTAATGGGGACAGTCATCAACTTTTGGTGCTGTCCCTCTTCCCTATGATTGAATCGAGAAGGAGCATCAATGTCTTATCAAGATTTAAAAGATTGTAAAATGATTACCGCCTTTATCACCCCCTTTCATGAAGATGGCTCGATCAACTTTGAGGCCATTCCGCCCTTAATTGAGCATTTACTAGCCCATCACACAGATGGAATTCTCTTAGCTGGTACCACGGCTGAAAGTCCAACTCTGACACACGATGAAGAGCTCTTATTATTTGCTGCAGTTCAAAAGGTGGTGAACGGACGTGTTCCTTTGATTGCTGGTGTCGGGACCAATGAAACCCGAGATTCCATTGAGTTTGTCAAGGAAGTCGACCAATTTGGTGGTTTTGCTGCTGGTTTGGCCATTGTTCCTTATTACAACAAACCTTCTCAAGAAGGTATGTACCAGCATTTTAAGGCTATAGCGGACGCTTCTAACTTGCCAATTATTATTTACAATATTCCTGGGCGCGTGGTTGTTGAAATGACACCTGAAACCATGCTTCGATTAGCAGAGCATCCAAACATCATCGGGGTCAAAGAATGTACGACTCTTGCCAATATGGCTTACTTAATTGAGCATAAGCCAGAGGAGTTTCTCATCTATACAGGGGAAGACGGGGATGCTTTCCACGCTATGAATCTTGGAGCAGACGGTGTGATTTCAGTAGCATCTCATACGAATGGTGATGAAATGCACGAAATGTTCCAAGCTATTGAGAATAATGATATTAAAAAGGCAGCGGCTATCCAGCGCCAATTTATCCCTAAAGTCAATGCTCTCTTCTCTTATCCAAGCCCAGCTCCTGTCAAAGCAGTCTTGAACTATATGGGCTTTGAAGCAGGTCCAACCCGTCTGCTATTGGTGCCAGCACCCGCTGAGGAAGCTAAGCGCATCATCAAGGTTGTAGTGGATGGAGATTACCATGCGACCAAAGAAATCATTACGGGAGTTCTTCGTCCGGATTATTGATGTCTTAGATTCTTGACAAATCCCCTATTTATTTAGATAATAGAAGTATATTGATGATCAAGGAGAATAAGATGGAAGTCATTAAACGTAGTGGTGAAGTTGTAGAATTTGACCCAGATAAAATCTATCAAGCTGTTTTGAAGGCAGCACAAACAGTCTATGTCTTGACGGATGATCTTCGCCAAAACTTGGCGCAAGTGACCAAGAAAGTTGTGATGGATTTGGAAGAAGCTAAAGTGGAACGTGCGACGATCAGCATGATCCAGTCAATGGTTGAGCACCGCTTACTTGGTGCTGGTTATATTACCATTGCTGAACACTATATTTCTTATCGTTTGCAACGAGATTTGGAACGAAGTGGTTATGGTGATCACATTGCTGTTCACTTGCATTTTGAGCAAATTCGCTAAAAAAGGAACGAAGTTACGGATGTAGCTTCGTTTTTCAATGGCAAAAATGGGAAGCAGTTTTAAAAGAAAATACTATATTTCATGGTATAATAGATAGGATTGAATGTTGAAAGGATTTCATATCATGGCGATTATTCAATGGTTTCCTGGACATATGTCCAAAGCTAGAAGACAAGTACAAGAAAATATTAAATTTGTGGATTTTGTGACGGTTTTGGTGGACGCGCGTTTGCCTCTATCAAGTCAAAATCCTATGTTAACAAAAATTGTTGGCGACAAGCCTAAGTTGATGATTCTGAACAAGGTAGACTTGGCTGATCCTGTCGCCACAAAAGAGTGGCAGGAGTATTTTGAGTCACAAGGAATCAAAACTTTGGCTATTAACTCCAAAGAGCAATCTACGGTTAAGAAGGTCACAGATGCTGCTAAGTCTTTGATGGCCGATAAAATTGCCCGTCAGAAGGAACGAGGGATTCAAATCGAAACCCTTCGGACCATGATTATTGGGATTCCCAATGCTGGGAAATCAACGCTGATGAACCGCTTAGCAGGGAAAAAGATTGCTGTTGTTGGTAATAAACCAGGGGTAACCAAGGGGCAACAATGGTTGAAAACGAATAAGGATCTTGAAATCTTGGATACACCGGGGATTCTTTGGCCGAAATTTGAAGATGAAGATGTAGCTCTAAAATTAGCTTTAACGGGTGCCATTAAGGATCAGTTATTGCCAATGGATGAGGTGACTATTTTTGGTCTGGAGTATTTTAAATCTCACTACCCAAAAGAGTTGCAAGAACGCTATAAGCAAATGAATTTGGAACAGGAAGCACCGGAAATCATCATAGAGATGACCCAACGCTTAGGTTTCCGAGATGATTACGATCGCTTTTACAGCTTGTTTGTCAAGGATGTACGAGATGGTCGTTTGGGTCGCTATACCCTTGATCGTGTAGGTGAAGTGGATGCCAACGATTAAAGAAATCAAAGAGTGTTTGACAACGATTGATAGGCTGGATCATCCCTTGTTTGAAGAGTTGATTGCCGATGGTCGAGCAGGTGTTCAGGCTGCTATTAGTAAACGAAAACGCGAACTCCAAAAGCAAGTTGAGGAAGACCTGCGTTTGGAAAAAATGTTAGCCTATGAAAAAGAGCTCTATGCTCAAGGGATTCAACTCATTGCAGGAGTAGATGAAGTAGGGCGAGGCCCTTTGGCTGGTCCTGTCGTCGCTGCAGCCGTTATTTTGCCTGAAAATTGTAAGATCCTAGGTTTGAATGATAGCAAGAAAATCCCTAAATCGAAGCATCAAGCTATTTACCAAGCAGTTCTAGATCAGGCTCTTTCGGTTGGGATTGGGGTTAAAGATAATCAGGTCATTGATCAGGTCAATATTTATGAAGCAACGAAATTAGCCATGTTAGAGGCTATTCAAGAATTGGACCAACAGCCTCAACATCTCTTGATCGATGCTATGAAATTAGATGTTCCTATTTCACAGACTTCCATTATTAAAGGAGATGCTAATTCCCTGTCTATCGCGGCAGCTTCTATTGTGGCGAAGGTGACACGGGATCAGATGATGGCGGAATATGACCAAGAGTATCCAGGTTATGATTTTGCTCAGAATGCGGGGTATGGGACAAGCAATCATCTTGAGGGCTTGGAAAAACATGGGGTCACCCCTATCCATCGCCGAAGCTTCGAACCCATTAAATCCATGACAGATGTTTACTAGGGGGGAAGGAAATGCTCTTAGCCTTTGACATTGGAGGAACCTTTATTAAATATGCCTTAGTGGATGAAGCCTATCAGGTGAGTGATTCCTCTAAAGTTCCGACACCAGCTACTATCGAGGAATTCTGGGAAGCTCTCGAGCGCGTGATTTGTTCGTTCCAAAATCGAATGACTGGGATTGCCATCTCTTGTCCGGGTGAAATCAATAGTCGCCTTGGTTTTGTCTTTAAAGGTGGCCTCATCCCTTATTTAAGGAATATTCCTTTAGCTTCTCGTTTAAACAAGGCGTTTCAAGTCCCAGTGACCGTCCTCAACGATGGGGATGCTGCAGGTTTGGCGGAAGCTCGAATTGGGAACCTCCAGGATTGTGGCTGTGGAGCCACCTTTGTTTTAGGGACTGGAGTAGGATTATCCTTGACTTCCAATGGTTCCTTAATTTCCACCTGGAATCTCAAGGATTATCTTCTTTGGCCGACCTTAGGTGAAACGCAAGCAAATTCAAAACAAAAGCAATATCAGACCGAGATTTTGAAACATGGGATTTCCAGTTTGGTTCAAAATTCAGGCTCTGCAGTTAATTTTGTGGCTAATGCTAGTCAGCTCTTAGAATTACCAGAAGAAGATGGGGCTCAAGTTTTTGAAGTCCTTGAAGCCGGTCATCATGAGGAATTGCAAGACTTATTTGCTTCTTATTGTCGGGAAATTGCGATCCTAACCTATAACCTTCAGTCTTTGGTTCGGCTTGAAAAAGTAACGATTGGTGGGGGAATTAGTAGTCAATCCCTTCTTTTAGAAGAGATCAACCATCAGTATAAAAGCCTGATGGATGAAAGTGGGGAGCAACGATTTTCTTTAGTGGAGATCCAAGCAGCTCGTTACCACAACTCCAGTAATCTTTTAGGGGCAGTTTGTTATTTTAACATCTTAGAAAATCATTAAAAAGTTCTATTTTTAGAGCTTTTTTTGTTTTCTTTTACGAATATTATAAATAGATAGTAGAAAATGAGGTTTACGAATGAACAAATATGAACTTTATAAATTAAAGGTTGCTGGCCTGTCTAATCTACAGGTTTTTAACATTGTCAATTACTGGGAAATGAATGGGGAGTGGCCCTCTTTAGAATTAATGGCAAAAATTGCAGGTTGTCGCAATCAAACACTATTTGTGGAACGGTACATTCGGATTGATGACAAGGTCTTAAGAGAAGAGTTCAAGGAGTTTGATTCGATCTCCATTATGGATCCAGAATATCCTGAAGAACTTCTCTGGATGCATAACCCACCTGTTTTATTGTTTTACTCTGGCAATATTGACCTTCTTAAACATCCAAAAATAGCAGTCGTGGGGAGTAGATCCTGCAGCCGCACAGGGATTCAATCTGTCGAAAAAATCATTAACGAATTAAACAACGAATTGATTGTGGTGAGTGGGTTAGCCAAGGGGATTGATGCAGCGGCCCATTATGCTGCTATTCGGAATGGAGGAAAAACAATCGGGGTGATTGGTACTGGGTTAGATGTCTTCTATCCTAGATCCAATAAACAATTGCAGAAGTACATGAGTGGGAGCCATTTAGTTTTAACAGAGTACGGTCCTGGACAAGGTCCTCAAAAGCACCATTTTCCAGAGCGTAATCGGATTATTGCTGGGCTTTCTAGAGCAGTTATTGTAGCTGAAGCGCGGATGCGGTCTGGAAGTTTGATCACCTGTGAGCGTGCTATGGAAGAAGGGCGGGATGTTTTTGCTATTCCTGGTTCAATCTTGGATGGACGTTCAGACGGCTGTCATCACCTCATTCAAGAAGGAGCAAAGCTTGTGACCAGTGGAAAAGATGTCTTAGATGAGTTTGAATTTTAAAATGAGTTTTTCTATAGGAGAACTTCACGGTTGACATCACGAAAAAAATAGTTTACACTCTATGAGGTTTATTACAAAATAGAGGTAAAAAAGTGGCTACTAAAACAAAAAAGAAAACTACAACAACTAAAAAGAATTTAGTTATTGTGGAGTCTCCTGCGAAAGCGAAGACGATTGAGAAGTATCTTGGTAGAAATTATAAGGTCATGGCAAGCGTCGGTCATATTCGTGACTTGAAAAAATCTACCATGTCTATTGATTTTGAGAACAATTACGAACCTGAGTACATCAATATTCGCGGAAAAGGTCCTTTGATTAATGATTTGAAAAAAGAGGCTAAAAAGGCTAAACAAGTCTTTCTCGCAAGTGACCCGGACCGTGAAGGAGAAGCTATTTCTTGGCATTTGGCGCATATTCTTCAGTTGGATAAGGAAGATAAGAACCGGGTTGTTTTCAACGAAATTACCAAGGATGCGGTAAAAAATGCCTTTCAAGAACCCCGTAAGATTGATATGGATCTGGTAGATGCTCAACAAGCGCGTCGTGTCTTGGACCGGATTGTAGGGTATTCCATTTCACCAATTCTATGGAAAAAGGTGAAGAAGGGACTTTCTGCTGGTCGGGTGCAATCCGTTGCCCTTAAGTTGATCATTGATCGAGAAGAAGAAATCAATGCCTTCCAACCAGAAGAATACTGGACAATTGATGGAACCTTTAAAAAGGGAACCAAGCAATTCCAAGCCAATTTCTATGGAATGAATGGCAAGAAGATGAAACTTCAAAACCAGGAGGATGTGAAAGCTGTTCTTTCGCATCTCGATGGGAAAGAGTATATCGTTGAAAAAGTTGAGAAAAAGGAACGTAAACGCAATGCACCGCTTCCTTACACAACTTCTTCCATGCAGATGGACGCAGCCAATAAGATTAACTTCCGTACTCGTAAGACCATGATGGTGGCGCAGCAGTTGTATGAAGGAATCAATATTGGATCAGGTGTTCAAGGTTTGATCACTTATATGCGTACGGATTCGACTCGGATTAGTCCAGTTGCTCAAAATGAAGCAGCTAGCTTTATCGTTGATCGATTTGGAGAGAAGTATTCCAAGCACGGTAGTCGGATCAAGAATGCTTCTGGTGCCCAAGATGCCCACGAAGCCATTCGTCCTTCTAGCGTCTACAATACGCCTGAGAAAATTGCCAAGTACCTAGACAAGGACCAGCTCAAGCTCTACACCTTGATTTGGAATCGTTTTGTCGCTAGCCAGATGACAGCAGCTGTCTTTGATACCATGAATGTCCGTTTGGGGCAAAATGGGGTTCAATACACAGCCAATGGTAGTCAGGTGAAGTTTGACGGTTATTTAGCAATTTACAATGATTCGGATAAGAACAAGATGCTACCGGATATGGAAGAAGGGGATACCGTCACTCAGGTCAATAGCAAACCTGAACAGCACTTTACCCAACCACCAGCCCGTTATTCTGAAGCGAACTTGATTAAGACGCTAGAAGAAAATGGCGTGGGCCGTCCTTCAACTTACGCACCAACGATTGAGACCATTCAAAAACGCTATTACGTGAAGCTTGTAGCCAAACGTTTTGAACCAACCGAGTTAGGGGAAATCGTCAATAAACTAATTGTTGAATTCTTCCCAGATATCGTTAATGTGACCTTCACAGCGGAGATGGAAGGGAAACTCGATGATGTCGAACTCGGAAAAGAAGAGTGGCAAAAGGTCATTGATACCTTCTACAAACCATTCTCTAAAGAAGTCTCGAAGGCTGAAGAAGAGATGGAAAAAATCCAAATCAAAGACGAACCAGCTGGTTTTGATTGTGAAGTCTGTGGCAGCCCGATGGTGATTAAATTAGGACGTTTTGGTAAGTTCTATGCTTGTAGTAATTTTCCAGATTGTCGTCATACTCAAGCCATTGTCAAAGAAATCGGGGTGGAGTGTCCTAATTGTCATCAGGGACAAATCATCGAGCGTAAAACCAAGCGCAACCGTATTTTCTATGGCTGTAATCGTTACCCGGAGTGTGAATTCACCTCTTGGGACAAGCCGATTGGTCGGGACTGTCCAAAATGTAGTCACTACCTAGTTGAAAAGAAAGTTCGTGGTGGTGGGAAGCAGGTCGTATGTAGCAATGGCGACTACGAAGAAGAAAAAGTGAAATAAGATTTTAGAATGATTCGATGTCTATTATAACGGCAATTTTTTAAAATGTCTGTTATAATAGACATTTTTGTTTTTTTTCGTTATAATAGACACAAGGAGGTGGGCTTATGTATCTTGCTTTGATTGCAGATGTCATTGATTCCAAAATGGTTCAAGAGCGTTTTGACCTGCAAAAACAGGTAGAAGAAACGCTTCAAAAGATGAACGAAGTATTTGGAGATTACCTGGCATCCCGTTTTACTTTGACCTTGGGGGATGAGTTTCAGGCGCTTTTAGAAGTGGATGCTCCGGTTTTTCAAATCATAGATACCCTGCGTTCAGAACTAACCCCGACTCAACTTCGTTTTGGTATTGGACTTGGAGAGATTGTAACAGCTATTGATCCCTTGCAAAGTATTGGAGCAGATGGGCCAGCCTATTGGAATGCACGCGCAGCCATCAATCTGGTTCATCAGAAAAATGACTACGGTAATACCCAGATTTATTTTTCAAGTGGGAAGGAAAACCAAGACTTTTTTGTGAACGCGCTCATTGCTTCAGGAGAAGCCATTCGTTCGGGTTGGCGTGGCAGTCAGGAAGAAATCCTGCTCGATCTTCTTAAGAGATGTGTATATAGTGAGAATTTTAGCCAGCAGGACTTAGCCCAATCACTGGAGATCAACCCAAGTGCTCTCTCAAAACGATTGAAAAGTAGTAGTATTCGGGTTTATTTACGAGGAAGAGCAGCAGCACTAGCTAGTATTCAAAGCTTAGCGAAAGGAGAAGCCTATGACCGGATTGTCTAGTATCGTAATGAATCCATACTTGCTTCTCTTGTTGAGTTGTCATTTGTTATCGGATTATTATTTTCAAAGCCAAAAGATGGCGGATCGCAAGGATCGGGATAGGAAAGTGTTAGGTCTTCACATTCTGTATGTAGCTCTGCCTCTGTTTGTCGTTTCCCTCTGTCATCAGGATTTGTGGTGGATTTGCTTGATCATTTTAATGACTCATGCAGGGATTGATTACGGAAAACCTTGGGTGCAGAAGCAATTGCATTTAACAGCCGCATGGACTTTTGCGCTGGATCAAGTCTTGCATGTCGGTATCATTAGTTTCCTAGTCCTTTGGGGAGCAAAAAATGGCACGACTTATCTGCCTACTGATATCCTAAAGCTAATCTTTTATG
Organism: uncultured Streptococcus sp.; assembly: GCA_902470035.1. Lineage (GTDB taxonomy): Bacteria > Bacillota > Bacilli > Lactobacillales > Streptococcaceae > Streptococcus. The sequence goes on from CABREZ010000004.1 coordinate 25,934, forward strand.
TCCTCCTAGTGGGGAAACCGACCAATATCGTCTTTAAAATTCTCTTTTCCAAGTACCAGCCGACGATGACGGATAAAATGGATACCATCACTGGGGCTGGTTCCATGATTGGCTTCTTAGAGCGGTTGGTTATCGGTGCCTGTCTTGTGTACGGCCAATTTGCTTCTATCGGCCTAGTCTTTACAGCCAAATCCATCGCCCGCTACAATAAAATTTCGGAGAATCCAGCCTTCGCAGAGTATTATTTAATCGGCTCCTTGTTCAGTATCCTATCAGCCCTCTTTGCTGCTTGGTTGTGCTTATAAGAAAACAACTAACAGACGAAAGTCCAGACAGGAAGGAAAACCCTCCCTGTCTTTTTGCTTGTCTTTTTGGTATAATGGACCAAGTATGAATTTAGAAAGATTTGTGGGTGACTAACAATCCAGTGGCGTGTTTTAATCTGGACTTAGTTTTCTCCCAAAGAGGTATTAGTGTCATGTCTCAATCTTATATCAATGTTATCGGTGCGGGCCTTGCTGGCTCGGAAGCGGCTTTCCAAATTGCCCAACAAGGTATCCCGGTGAAGCTTTATGAAATGCGTGGGGTCAAATCCACTCCGCAACACAAAACAGACAACTTTGCTGAGTTAGTCTGTTCCAACTCTCTTCGTGGAGATTCGTTAACCAATGCTGTCGGGCTCCTCAAAGAAGAAATGCGTCGCTTGGGTTCGGTCATCCTTGAAGCAGCAGAAGCGACTCGGGTACCGGCTGGTGGAGCGCTGGCAGTGGACCGCGAAGGCTTTGCTAGTCGGGTAACTGAGAAGGTGTCCCAACACCCACTGATTGAAGTGATTCGCGATGAAATTACGGAATTGCCGACGGATGCCATCACAGTGGTCGCAACAGGACCCCTAACTAGCGATGCCTTGGCGGAAAAGATCCACGCGCTCAATGGTGGAGATGGCTTCTATTTCTATGATGCAGCAGCTCCAATCATCGATGTCAATACCGTCGATATGAGTAAGGTTTATCTTAAGTCTCGCTATGATAAAGGCGAGGCAGCCTATCTCAACTGTCCCATGACCAAACAGGAATTTATGGATTTCCATGAGGCTTTGATCAATGCAGAAGAAGCCCCACTTAACTCTTTTGAAAAAGAAAAGTATTTCGAAGGTTGTATGCCAATTGAAGTCATGGCTAAACGAGGCATCAAAACCATGCTTTATGGTCCTATGAAACCAGTTGGACTCGAGTATCCGGATGACTACAAAGGGCCTCGTGATGGGGAGTTTAAGACGCCTTACGCAGTAGTCCAGCTTCGCCAAGACAATGCGGCAGGAAGTCTCTACAATATCGTCGGTTTCCAAACGCATCTCAAGTGGGGCGAGCAAAAACGGGTCTTCCAAATGATTCCAGGTTTAGAAAATGCGGAGTTTGTGAGATATGGAGTCATGCACCGCAACTCTTACATGGATTCTCCGAACCTGCTTGAACAAACCTACCGTTCGAAGAAACAAGCCAACCTCTTTTTTGCGGGGCAAATGACAGGGGTAGAAGGCTATGTCGAGTCGGCAGCTTCAGGCTTGGTTGCTGGGATTAATGCAGCTCGTCTCTTTAAAGGTGAAGAAGCAGCTGTGTTCCCTGAAACAACAGCTATCGGAAGCTTGGCCCACTATATCACCCATGCTGATAGCAAGCACTTCCAACCGATGAATGTCAACTTTGGAATTATCAAAGAGCTAGAAGGCCCACGCATTCGGGATAAAAAGGAACGTTATGAGAAAATTGCCGAACGTTCTTTACAAGATCTGGCAACATTTATTGGAAAATAAAGTCAATTAATGAAAAAGTTTGGAGAAATCCAGACTTTTTCTTATAAAAATGGTATAATGAATAAAAATTTAGAATATAGAGAGTTTTCTGACAATGAACAAATCCTATTTTTATTTAGATATGAAGACACACGAGTTGAAAGTGCCTTATACCGGAAAACTCCGTCGTGTGCGAGTCTTATTACCTAAAAATTATGAAACAGATACTGATCGGCGCTACCCCGTAGTTTATTTCCATGATGGGCAAAATGTCTTCTATAGCAAGGAAGCCTATGTAGGTCACTCTTGGAAAGTCATTCCAGCCATTAAGCGAAATCCTGACATTAGTCGGATGATTGTCGTTGCCATTGATAATGATGGCTTACAGCGGATGAATGAATATTCTGCCTGGAAGTATAAGGAATCCAATATTCCTGGTATGCAGTTTGGTGGCAAGGGCGTCGAGTATGGGGAGTTTGTCATGGATGTGGTCAAACCCTTCATTGATCAAGAATACCGCACCCTTTCTGATCGAGAACATACAGCCATGATTGGATCTTCGCTCGGTGGAAATATTACCCAATTCTTGGGTCTAGATTACCAAGATCAAATCGGTTGTCTGGGAGTCTTCTCCTCTGCCAACTGGTTGCACCAAGAGGCCTTTGATCGCTATATCGAGCGTAAAAAATTATATGCAGATCAACGCATTTACATTTATGTGGGAACTGAAGAAGCTGATGATACAGATAAAACGCTGATGGCGGGGAATATCAAGCAAGCCTATATTGACTCATCTCTTCGTTACTATCATGATGTCATTCAACAAGGAGTAGCTTTAGAAAATATCGCCATTCGGATTCAATCTGGGGCTATCCACCACGAAGAAGCCTGGGCAGAGCATTTGCCGGAATGTCTTCGTTTCTTAGCAGAGAAGTGGAACTAGAAGCTTTTAAATTTTTATCATAAAGAAAGAGGGAACCTATGAATATTGAACATCTTAGCCACTGGAGTGGCCAACTTAACCGCGAAATGTATCTAAACCGTTATGGACATGCAGGGATTCCTGTAGTGGTCTTCGCTTCATCAGGTGGAAGCCATAATGAGTACTATGACTTTGGTATGATTGATGCCTGTGCTCAGTTTATCGAAGAAGGACGGGTTCAATTTTTCACCCTTTCAAGTGTTGATAGTGAAAGCTGGCTTTGTAATTGGAAAAACCCTCACGACCGTGCAGAAATGCATCGGGCCTATGAACGCTACGTGATTGAAGAAGCCATTCCTTTCATTAAGCACAAAACGGGTTGGTTTGACCCAATGATGACAACCGGTTGCTCTATGGGAGCCTACCATGCCCTTAATTTCTTCTTGCAACATCCAGATGTTTTCAACAAAGTTGTAGCCTTGAGTGGTATCTATGATGCTCGTTTCTTTGTTGGTGAGTTTGGTGGGGATGAAGCGATTTACCAAAATTCTCCATCTGATTACATTTGGCATCAAAATGATGGCTGGTTTATCGACCGTTACCGTCAGGCTGAAATTGTCGTTTGTACCGGTCTTGGAGCTTGGGAACAAGATGGTCTACCATCTTTCTACAAACTGAAAGAAGCCTTTGACCACAAAAATATCCCTGCTTGGTTTGCTGAATGGGGACACGATGTAGCCCATGATTGGGACTGGTGGCGCAAGCAAATGCCATATTTCTTAGGACAAATGTATCTATAAGTCAAAAAGGGAGGAGAGCTCTATGAATTATCTTGTTATTTCACCTTATTATCCACAAAATTTCCAACAATTCACCATTGAACTAGCTAACAAAGGAATCACTGTCTTGGGGATTGGTCAAGAGCCGTACGAACAGTTAGATGAGCCTTTGCGCAATAGTTTGACAGAGTATTTCCGTGTAGAAAATATGGAAGACTTAGATGAAGTGAAGCGTGCAGCAGCCTTTCTGTTCTATAAACACGGCCCAATCGATCGCATCGAGTCTCACAATGAATACTGGTTGGAATTGGATGCGGCACTTCGTGAGCAATTTAATGTCTTTGGGGCCAAACCTAAAGATTTGAAGAAAACCAAGTTTAAATCAGAAATGAAAAAACTCTTCAAGAAAGCAGGAGTTCCTGTCGTTCCTGGTGCAGTAGTCAAAGCAGAAAAAGATATCGACAAGGCTGTGAAGAAGATTGGGTTGCCATTGATTGCCAAGCCTGATAATGGAGTAGGTGCAGCAGCGACCTTTAAACTTGAAACACCAGAAGATGTCGACCATTTTAAAGCAGAATGGGATGGACATACGGAGTACT
>CABREZ010000005.1 GCA_902470035.1 uncultured Streptococcus sp.
AAGCCAACATGGACCCTCGTCACCGTGACCGGATTGCCTTTGTGCGGATCGTATCTGGTGAATTTGAACGTGGGATGAGTGTCAACCTCCCTCGTACCGGTAAGGGGGCTAAGCTATCTAATGTCACCCAGTTTATGGCGGAGAGCCGTGAAAATGTCACCAATGCCGTAGCAGGAGACATCATCGGGGTCTACGATACCGGTACGTATCAGGTCGGGGATACTCTGACAGTTGGGAAAAATAAGTTTGAATTTGAACCACTGCCAACCTTTACACCTGAAATCTTCATGAAGGTATCTGCCAAGAATGTCATGAAGCAAAAGTCCTTCCATAAGGGAATCGAGCAATTGGTGCAAGAAGGAGCTATTCAGCTCTATACCAACTACCAAACAGGTGAATACATGCTTGGAGCTGTTGGTCAATTGCAGTTTGAAGTCTTTAAGCACCGGATGGAAAATGAATACAATGCCGAAGTGGTCATGAGTCCAATGGGTAAAAAGACCGTTCGCTGGATCAAACCTGAAGATCTGGATGAGCGCATGTCTTCAAGCCGAAATATCTTGGCCAAAGACCGCTTTGACCAGCCTGTCTTCCTCTTTGAAAACGACTTTGCCCTCCGTTGGTTTGCGGACAAGTATCCAGATGTTGAACTAGAGGAAAAGATGTAACTCAGCACCAACAATTGGAACTAAAGTCCCTAATTGTTGGACGCTAGCCACTATTATGTGGGCTAGCTAACTGTCTTTCAGATTACTTTGGGATAGTTAAAAAACCAGCTCAAGTGAGCTGGTTTTGTGATATCGACAAATTTTCTTTTTTCATAAAAACCAAGTGGTTGTTCAATAAATAAAAATAATTCTATATTTTTTGTGTTTTTAAAGCAAGGACTGAAACTTTCCGCTGTGAAAAAAGTTCTAGAAACAATAGTGTTTCTAGAACTCGGGAGTTTTGAAACCTTAGGTTCAAAACTAAGTCATGGAACTTCGTAGAAGTTCGCTGACGTCCGTTCTCACATAAGGAAAGTTTATAAGAATATTTCTTAATGTTCTGTAATAAGGAGTCTTCCCAAAAATTCTTGTAGGATAAAGAAGACAATCAAACTGGCAATAGTCTCGCCTAAGAAGGAGGAGCTATTTACAATTAGAGAGTAGAGGTAGGCACTTTGGCCTGCCGGTGCGTAGCTTCCCCAGAAGATGACCCCTGCAATGTAGTGAATCAGGTAGCGTGAAAAACCACCCAGGACGACTCCGATAGTAATATAAGTGAGTGTCTGAACTCGTTTCTTATCTCTGATAGCCTTGTCAAGCGTAGGTTTGACAATTCCACTCAGTCCAATCAAGCTAAAGGCTACAAAGTACTCTAAGAAACCTTGGATTGGAGTCAACCAACCACCAGCTGCTTCCCCCGTTACGACTTGCAACAGTCCCCAGAGGAATCCGCCCATGGCACCAGCCTTAACGCCCCAGCGGAAACTGAGGAGAAAGATGGGAACCATCTTAAAAGATAGAGAAATCCAAGGACCTAAGGACATGGGTTGAGTAACCAAATCCAAAATATAAGCAATGGTCGCTAAAAGAGCAACCTCAATCATTGGTCGAATCGTAGTTTTCGACATAAAAAAACCTCCTATACCAATCGTTTTGATTGGCTCATTTGTTGCCACATCAAAACGTTGTCATAGAAGTTCTCTATTTCATTCTGTTTTGAGACACATCCCTACGCAGGTCCTAACCTGATCAGGTGGTAAGAGTTTAGGCCAGCAACGAACACCTCTGGTATCCAAGCTAGCCAATCTCAGCAATTGCTCCTCTTGTGACTCTCTCATTATACTATCAAAAAAACGTTCACGCAACTTTTTAACTCGTAAAAAATATGGTATAGTTATTAAGATAGAAAATGCACAAGTTGTGGAGGAAAAAATTATGGGTATTTTTGCAGGTTTGATGGGCAATGCTTCTCAAAAAGACGTCGATAAGGTTGAAAAAGATTTAGGGGATATCCTGGTTCCAGGTGAGCAAGTAACTCTGGCTTTTAGTTTGATTCGTGACTTGATTGTCTTTACGGAGTACCGTCTGATTTTGGTGGACAAGCAAGGAATGACAGGGAAGAAAACATCTTATAAATCCCTCCCCTATCGTTCCATTTCACGGTTTTCAGTAGAAACATCTGGTCATTTTGATTTGGATGCAGAATTGAAAATTTGGGTTTCATCAGCTGTAGAACCATCAGAAACACTTCAATTTAAGAGTGATAATAGTGTTATCGAGATCCAGCAGGCCTTAGCAGCCGCTGTATTGCGTTGATCAGTGAATGAGGACAGGACTCATCTAGCGATTTCGGATAATTGGGTAGGAGTACTGGTAGATAAGGTAAAGAGGAAACGAAATGTTCGTTGAAAAAAAGTTAGGAGATGGTCGGAGTTGGATCAATATTGATTCTGACTTGATTGCAGAAACATCCCAGTTGTACCAAAAGTATGGTATTGATCAAGAAACCATTGAATATGCACTGGATAAAAATGAACGTGCCCACATGGATTACAACCGTGAAAATGGAACTGTGACTTTTATCTATAATGTATTGGATATGGAAAAGGAAAAGGAATATTATGAAACCATTCCAATGACTTTCATTGTCCAGGGGCCACGTCTTGTAACTATTAGTAACCGAGACAACGCCTATATTATTGCACAAATGGAACGCTATGTTGATGCTCATGAAAGTTTATCCACCTTTAAACTCTTGTTTGCAGGCCTTGAGATGATTAGTAATGCTTATTATCCGATTATTGAGCGTCTAGATAAGCACAAGGATGAGATTACTCGTCTCTTACGAAAAACGACAACTAGTAAGAACCTTTATGCTCTTTCTGATGTAGAAACAGGTATGGTCTATCTAGCATCCGCTGCCAAGCAAAATCGCATGCTTCTGGAACATATCAAGGCTCACCTAATTTACCGCCAATTTGATGATGTGGAAAAAGAACAATTTGATGATGCCATGATTGAGGCCAGACAGTTGGTATATATGACGGAGTTGAACTCTCAGGTCTTGCAGCAATTGTCTAGCTCTTACAATAACATCCTAAATAACAATTTGAATGATAATTTGACCACCTTGACCATCTTAGAAGCTCTGTTAGCGGTCTTAGCAGTTGTCACTGGTTTCTTTGGAATGAATGTTCCATTGCCGTTTACAAATGATCCCAATGCCTGGATTTATATTTCGGTCTCTAGCTTCGTCTTGTGGTTGATTTTATCACGAATCTTGCGCTGGATTGCCCATAAACGATAAAAAAAGAGAGGTAGGGAAGAAATTCCTTACCTCTTTCGTATCTTGGCTATTTCAGAAAATCCTTCATTTTTAACTCTGCCTCCCCTAAGAAGAAGAGGCAGTTTTGATACAAGTGATCGACTGTACAAAATCTTCTTGGAAATAGTAGGAGTAGATTTAAAAGTACTGAGTGGATTATAAACAATTTATAATTGGATTGAATCGTTGAATCAGTTAAATGAATGAAGCATTTTAATGATACTGAAATAACCTAGATACTAGAATCATTATACATATTTTCATATTAAAAATCAAGGAAACAATCCCAAAATAAAAGGGGATTTATTGTGAGTGAAAATTTTTAGAAAGCCTATTGTAACGCTGTTTTTATGAGGTGATTCAAAGTAAAGAAGAGACTTCACAGTCTTTTATATTATCGCAAAGTTAAAAAATAAATTATACTAATTATCCAAAGGTGGAAAGAGCTTTTTTGAAAGGGGTTACGAAATAAAAACCTTTTAACCTGTTTCGTTTTACTATCTTTTAACCCTAGTCTATGGTATACTAGATAGGTTGCAAAGAAAGCAGTACTTTTCTTTAGTGGAAAAGAAGCAACACGGTCTTTCATAAAAACTGAAAGTACGTCATGACAAGAAAAGTATAAACTAAGCGCTATAGGATGGCTTCGCACCATCTTTAGAAAGAAGAATAACGTGAAATTTAATGAATTTAATCTTTCTGCTGATTTGTTAGCAGAAATTGAAAAAGCAGGATTTGTAGAAGCAAGTCCTATCCAAGAGCAAACTATTCCTTTGGCTCTTGAGGGAAAAGATGTTATCGGTCAAGCACAGACTGGTACAGGGAAAACTGCAGCCTTTGGCTTGCCAACTCTTGAAAAAATTCGTACAGAAGAAGCAACTATCCAAGCTTTAGTAATTGCCCCAACTCGTGAACTGGCTGTTCAAAGTCAGGAAGAACTCTTCCGCTTTGGCCGTAGTAAAGGTGTGAAAGTCCGTTCAGTATACGGTGGTTCAAGTATTGAAAAACAAATCAAGGCTCTTAAATCAGGGGCTCATATCGTAGTAGGAACACCGGGACGTTTACTTGACTTGATTAAACGCAAGGCCTTGAAATTGCAAGATATTGAAACCTTGATTTTAGATGAAGCAGATGAAATGCTGAACATGGGATTCCTTGAAGATATTGAAGATATCATCTCTCGTGTACCGGAAAATCGTCAAACCTTGCTCTTTTCAGCGACTATGCCAGATGCTATCAAACGTATTGGTGTTCAGTTCATGAAAGAACCTGAGCATGTGAAGATTGCTGCAAAAGAATTAACAACAGAACTGGTAGACCAGTACTATATCCGCGTTAAGGAACAAGAAAAATTCGACACCATGACTCGTCTTATGGATGTTGATCAACCTGAGTTGTCAATCGTTTTTGGTCGTACCAAACGTCGTGTGGATGAATTGACTCGTGGGCTGAAGATCCGTGGTTTCCGTGCAGAAGGGATTCATGGGGATTTGGACCAAAACAAACGTCTTCGTGTTCTTCGCGATTTTAAAAATGGCAACCTTGATGTTCTCGTTGCAACAGACGTGGCTGCTCGTGGTTTGGATATTTCAGGTGTGACACATGTCTACAACTACGATATCCCACAAGACCCTGAGAGTTATGTTCACCGTATTGGTCGTACAGGACGTGCAGGTAAGTCAGGTCAGTCTATTACCTTCGTTTCACCTAATGAAATGGGTTATCTCCAAATCATTGAGAACTTGACTAAGAAACGCATGAAAGGTCTCAAGCCTGCAAGTGCAGAAGAAGCCTTTCAAGCTAAGAAGCAGGTTGCACTGAAGAAAATTGAACGTGATTTTGCGAATGAGGAGGTTCGTAGCAACTTTGAGAAGTTTGGCAAGGATGCTCGTCAATTGGCCTCAGAATTCAGCCCAGAAGAATTGGCTATGTATATCCTCAGCTTAACTGTTCAAGACCCAGATAGTCTTCCAGAGGTTGAGATTGCACGTGAAAAACCGTTACCATTTAAACCATCTGGTGGTGGCTTCGGTGCTAAAGGCAAGGGTGGTCGAGGAGGCCGTCGTGGGGATGACCGCCGAGATCGTGATCGCCGTGGTGGCAATGGTCGTCGTGATGACTATCGTAAAGGTGGACGTTCAAAGGACCGTTTTGATAAAGAGAAGCGTTACCGTAAGGATAATAAAAAACCACGCAATACTTCAAGCGAGAAGAAAACAGGCTTTGTGATTCGTAACAAAGGAGATAAATAAAAAATACAAGGGTAAACACATGTTTACCCTTGTATATTTATAAGGAGACCGAAATTCGTAAACAAAACGTTTGCTATCACTCTGTGGTAGCGCTAACAATTCTGTTAACATATTAAGAATACAACTTTTTATGAGCCTTGTCAACAGATTTGCTAAAAAAAATTTACTTTTTTTTAAAAACATGAACAAAAAGTTTAATTTATCTACAAAAATAATCAACAAAATAAGTGGTTAATATAGAAAAAAATGGACAAAATGTTTGTTTCTTATTGAAAATGTTCACTATTATAGTATAATGAAAGCAGAAATAGGAAAGTAGGACGTCATATGAAAGAGAGTAGACATGTAGCAATCTTACAAGAGTTGGATAAAAATGAAGTGGTCTCTGTTAAGGATCTAAGCGATCTCCTGGGTGTGACCGATATGACAATTCGCCGGGATTTGATGGACTTAGAAGAACAAGGCTTGTTGGTACGTGTACATGGAGGGGCCCATCGAAAAATCAAGGATAGTCTAACAGAAGTCTCCCATACAGAAAAGAACATGTTGAACGTGGAAGAGAAAAGGGAGATTGCTCAAAAATGTGCGGCTTTGATAGATGAAGGTGATACAATTTTTATTGGCGCAGGGACCACTACAGATTTTATTGGCGATTATCTTGATGGGAAACATGTCAGTATTGTCACCAATTCCTTGCCTATTTTTGAAAAATTAAAAGATCAACCCAATTATGACATCATTTTAGTTGGGGGACGCTATAGGGTCAAGACACAGACCTTTGTAGGACAGTTTGCAAATAAGCTCTTAAAGGAAATAAAAGTTTCGAAGGCCTTTATTGGGGTTAATGGGATCGACGGCCATACAGCCATGACCGCAAACGAAGAAGAAGGAAATGGCAATAAAATTATTCTTAACAATGCCATTGAAAAGTATGTAGTAGCAGATAACAGTAAGTTTGATAGCTATTCTTTCTATGCTTTTTACCGTCTAGATGATTTAGATGCGGTGATTACAGATTATTCTATCTCTAAAAAGGTGCGCGAAAAATACAATTCTTATACAAAAATTTTGTAAAGATGCCTAAAGAAAGAGCTAAACGGCCAGGATCAAGCAGATTCTGGCCTTTTTTCATATCCTTTAATGGGTGAGGGGGGGGTACAAATAAATCTATAAAAAATAAACAAAAAAGAACAAAAAATTACATATTATAATTGACAGCGCATTCATATAGTGATATACTTATCATGTAAGTAAAAAAAGTAAAAGTGGAAGGGGTGAAAAGATGGGATTAAATCAACTGTTTAATCGGGAATTAGTCTTTTGCCTAGATGTTGCGAATCAAGAAGAATTGTTTGACCAGGTTGCAACTTTATTGGAAGAACGTCAGATTGTGACAGATTCGTATAGAGCTGCATTAAAAGAAAGAGAGAAATCGTTCCCTACAGGCTTAGATATGGAATTTCTAGGAAAGGATTTGCCGAATGTGGCCATTCCTCATACGGATATCGTCCATAACCTGACAGAGAATATTGTAGTTGTTCGATTAAAAAATCCGGTAACCTTCCACAATATGATCGCACCTGATAAAGAAGTAGAAGTTTCGCTTTTATTCTTCATCATTAATAATTCTAGTTCCAGCCAAACAAACATATTGGCGCACTTGATGGATTTCTTTACGACAAACGGAAATCTTGAAAACATGTCGAAATTGGAAAATGAAGAAGACTTATATCGCTATATTACAGACGCGATTGCTTAATAGTAACAAATAAATATATTTATAATGGAGGTCATTCAAATGATTAAAATTTTAGCTGCCTGTGGTGCAGGGGTTAACTCAAGCCACCAAATCAAAAGCGCTCTAGAAGAAGAGCTGTCAAACCGTGGATATGATGTACAATGTGATGCGGTAATGGTAAAAGATGTGAATGAAGACTTGATTAAAGGCTATGATATCTTTACACCAATCGCTGCAACAGATTTAGGCTTTGATCCTGGTATTCCAGTAGTTGAAGCTGGTCCAATCTTGTTCCGTATTCCTGCGATGAGCGCTCCGGTATATGACAATATCGAAGCAGCAATCAAAGAACATGGTTTAAGCTAATTTGTTCATCTTTGTTTTGTAGCGGTTCCTATGTTGGGGGTTGCTGACATTCTTAATTCTGTAAAATATAAAAATATAAATCGGGAGGATTTATTATGAATGGCATTATCGATTTTGCCAATAAGTTTTTCAAACCCATTCTAGATATGGGCGCACCGATCATCATGTTGATCGTCTTGACTTTATTGGCTCTCTTGTTTGGAGTGAAATTCTCCAAAGCGCTTGAAGGTGGTATTAAACTTGCCATCGCCCTTACAGGTATCGGTGCAATCATCGGTATGTTGAATGGAGCTTTCTCAGCGTCTCTTGCAAAATTCGTTGAGAATACTGGTATTCAATTGAATATCACAGACGTTGGTTGGGCGCCTCTTGCGACTATCACTTGGGGGTCTGCCTGGACACTTTACTTCTTGCTAGTTATGTTGGTTGTCAACGTTGTTATGCTTGCAATGAAGAAAACAGATACACTTGACGTTGATATCTTTGATATCTGGCACTTGTCTATCACAGGTCTTTTGATTAAATGGTATGCGGATAAAAATGGTGTTAGCGCAGGAGTTTCCCTCTTCGTTGCAACTCTTGCAGTAGTCCTTGTAGGGATTATGAAGATCATCAACTCAGACTTGATGAAACCAACATTTGATGACTTGTTGAATGCACCTAGCTCTTCACCAATGACATCAACTCACATGAACTACATGATGAACCCAATCATCATGGTTTTGGATAAAATCTTTGACAAATTCTTCCCAGGTCTTGATAAATACGACTTCGACGCAGCTAAATTGAACAAGAAGATCGGTTTCTGGGGATCTAAATTCTTTATCGGTTTCCTTCTTGGTATTGTCATCGGTATCATGGGTACTCCACAACCAGTTGCTGATGTAGCTGATGCTAAAACTTGGGAATTGGTTATTAAAGGTTGGTTGAGCCTTGGTTTGACTGCCGGTGTCTGCTTGGAATTGTTCTCATTGATCGGTTCTTGGTTCATCGCAGCGGTAGAACCATTGTCACAAGGTATTACAAACGTTGCTACTAAACGTCTTCAAGGACGTAAATTCAATATCGGTTTGGACTGGCCATTTATCGCTGGTCGTGCTGAAATCTGGGCTTGTGCTAACGTACTTGCACCAATCATGTTGATTGAAGCAGTGCTTCTTTCTAATGTCGGAAATGGTATCTTGCCACTTGCAGGAATCATCGCTATGGGTGTGACTCCAGCCTTGTTGGTTGTAACACGTGGTAAATTAATCCGTATGATCGTGTTTGGAACACTCTTGTTGCCACTCTTCCTTCTTTCAGGAACTCTTATCGCACCATTTGCGACAGTATTGGCGAAAAGTGTAAATGCCTTCCCAGAAGGAGTTGACAAAGCTCAATTGATCACTCACTCAACTCTTGAAGGACCAGTTGAAAAACTTCTTGGTTGGACTATTGGTAACGCAACTACAGGAGACATCAAAGCTATTGTTGGTGTTGTTGCCTTCTTAGCATTCTACGTTGGAATCTTTGCATGGTACAGAAAACAAATGATCAAACGTAACGAAGCATACGCAGCAAATGCAAAATAATCCGCTCCTAAATATGTAACTTGATAAAACTAGGGTATCAATTTCCAGATATGGAGGGGTAGCCTAGTTTTTTCTCTAAAATAACATACTAAGGAGTGAAATATGAGGATAGCTTTAAAAAATAATGATCTGGAAGTTTGTTTCAAGGAGTTAGGTGGTGAGCTGGCCTCTATCAAGGATCAGGATGGTATTGAATATCTTTGGCAGGGTGATTCTCAGTATTGGAGTGGTCAAGCCCCAGTTCTCTTTCCTATCTGTGGTTCGGTTCGAAATGATACGACCTTGTATCGCCCTCAAGGTGTTGGAAAGATCCCTCGCCACGGGCTAGTTCGCAAGAAAAATTTTGAGCTGGTAGAGCAAACAGAAGATCAGGTGACTTTTGGGATAGAAGATACGGAAGAAATGTATCAGCAATATCCCTATCATTTCAGATTAGAAATTTCCTATCAATTGCTAGGTAAGAAGATTCAAGTTACCTATCGGGTTTACCATCTTGGTGAAGAAGGAGTCATGCCGTTTTTTGTTGGTGGCCATCCAGGATTTAATTGTCCGTTAATGGCGGATGAAGGATTTGAAGATTACTACCTGGAATTCGAACAAGAAGAGACCTGTAGTATTCCAAAATCCTATCCAGAGACAGGATTGCTAAATGTCTTTGACCGGACGCCTTTCTTACAGCAAGAAAAAATCTTGAATCTCAATTACGACTTCTTCCAAAATGATGCCATTACCATGGATTGTTTACAATCAAGAAGTGTGACACTCCGTTCTAGAAAGCACGAAAAGGGGATCAGTGTCCATTTTCCAGATTTTTCAAACTTGATTATCTGGACAACACCAAATAAAGGACCATTTATCGCTTTAGAACCTTGGTCTGGTTTATCCACTTCCCTTGAAGAGAGTGATTATCTAGAATATAAAAAACAAGTTCGACTCTTACCAGCAGGTCAAGTAGCAGAACTTGGATTTGAAATCGAAATTTTATAGAAAATAATGTTGTTGAATATAGAAGTTTCTATATTTGATTGAAAAATGAATGAATAGAAGGAGCATAATATGTCAGTTATTATTAGTGCGGATGCAGCAGGTATTCGCTTAAAAGAAGTAGTCAAAGAATATTTGGAAGCAGAAGGTTTCCAAGTCGTGGACGTGACAGAAGAAGGGCAAGACTTTGTCGATGTGACCTTAGCTGTTGCAAAAGAAGTGAAACAAGCAGAAGATAATCTGGGTATTGTTATTGACGCTTACGGAGCTGGTCCATTTATGGTCGCAACTAAAATTAAAGGAATGGTTGCAGCAGAGGTTTCAGATGAGCGTTCCGCTTACATGACTCGTGGCCACAACAATTCTCGCATGATCACCATGGGGGCTCAAATAGTGGGTGATCAATTGGCCAAAAATATTGCTAAAGGTTTTGTAAACGGTAAGTATGACGGCGGTCGCCACCAAATCCGTGTCGATATGCTTAACAAGATGTGCTAAGGGGAGGAGTAAACGAATGAAAATTGCAATTGGATGTGACCATATTGTCACAAATGAAAAAATGGCTGTTTCTGAATTTTTGAAATCAAAAGGCTATGAAGTCCTTGACTTCGGAACCTATGACCATGCGCGCACCCACTATCCAATTTTTGGGAAGAAGGTTGGGGAAGCAGTAGTGAGTGGTCAAGCAGATCTTGGCGTATGTATCTGTGGAACTGGCGTTGGAATTAACAACGCGGTTAACAAGGTTCCGGGTGTCCGTTCAGCCTTGGTACGTGATATGACAACTGCCCTTTATGCGAAAGAAGAGTTGAATGCGAATGTGATTGGTTTTGGTGGGAAAGTAACTGGTGAGTTGCTCATGTGTGATATCATTGAAGCCTTCATTCATGCAGAATACAAACCAAGTGAAGAAAATAAGAAATTGATTGCCAAGATTCAACATTTGGAAACTCATAATGATCACCAAGAGGACGCAGACTTCTTTACAGAATTCCTTGAAAAATGGGATCGTGGTGAATACCACGACTAAGAGGTGAAGATATGATCTTAACTGTCACCTTGAATCCTTCCATTGATATTTCTTATCCCTTGGAAGAATTAAAGTTGGATACCGTTAACCGTGTTTCAGAAGTTTCTAAAACAGCAGGTGGTAAAGGATTGAATGTCACCCGTGTCTTAGCTGAGAGTGGTGAAACAGTTGGAGCAACAGGTTTTGTTGGGGGGACCAATGGTCAATTCATCAAGACCCATCTTCCACGAGATGTCCAATCCTTCTTCTATGATATTCTTGGAGATACACGGAACTGTATCGCTATCTTGCATGAAGGTAATCAAACAGAAATCTTAGAAGCGGGCCCAGAAATTATCCGGACAGAAGCTTTGGGATTCCTTCACCATTTTAAACTCCTCATGCCGACAGCAGATGTAGTTGCTATTTCGGGAAGCCTTCCTACAGGGCTACCGGTGGACTATTATGCGAGCTTAATTGAGATTGCAGGAGAAGCAGGACGTAAGGTCGTACTTGATTCATCAGGAAAATCTTTAGAAGCGGTTCTTCACTCACCATTCAAACCAACGGTGATTAAACCCAATCGCGAAGAATTATCTCAACTCTTAGGACGGGATGTTTCAGCGGATTTTGAGGACTTAAAAGA
Source organism: uncultured Streptococcus sp. (assembly GCA_902470035.1). Taxonomy (GTDB): domain Bacteria; phylum Bacillota; class Bacilli; order Lactobacillales; family Streptococcaceae; genus Streptococcus. The sequence continues at coordinate 11,879 of CABREZ010000005.1, forward strand.
AGTTTTGAAAGACCCACTGTTTGAAGGAATCGAATGGATTATCGTCTCCTTAGGTGGAGATGGTGCTTTTGCCAAACACGGAGATGTCTTCTATAAAGTGGACATTCCAAAAATTGAAGTGGTCAATCCAGTAGGATCTGGCGATTCGACCGTGGCTGGGATCTCTGCTGCCCTCAGTAGTGGGAAAGATGACGCGGCCCTCTTGACTCATGCTATGGTCTTAGGGATGCTAAATGCTCAAGAAAAGATGACAGGGCATGTCAATATGGCCCACTATGATGATTTGTATCAACAGATAAATGTAAAAGAGGTATAAGATGGTATTAACAGAACAAAAACGCAACTATTTAGAAAAATTGAGCACCAAAGAGGGTGTGATCTCAGCCTTGGCCTTTGACCAACGCGGCGCTTTGAAACGCCTCATGGCTCAGTATCAAGACACAGAACCAACCGTTGCTCAAATGGAAGAGTTGAAGGTCCTAGTGGCTGAAGAATTGACACCATTCGCATCTTCTATGCTCTTGGATCCTGAGTATGGACTTCCAGCGACTAAGGTTTTGGATGCGGAAGCAGGGCTCTTGTTGGCTTATGAAAAAACAGGCTACGACACTTCAAGCACCAAGCGTCTGCCAGACTGCCTCAACCTTTGGTCAGCTAAACGCATCAAAGAACAAGGTGCAGATGCAGTGAAATTCTTGCTCTACTATGATGTGGATAGTGCTGATGAACTCAACCAAGAAAAACAAGCCTACATCGAACGCATCGGTTCAGAATGCGCGGCAGAAGAAATTCCATTCTTCCTTGAAATCTTGGCTTACGATGAAACAATCGCTGATGCAGGTTCTGTAGAATACGCTAAAGTGAAACCTCGCAAAGTCATCGAAGCGATGAAAGTCTTCTCAGACCCCCGCTTTAACATCGATGTTTTGAAGGTAGAAGTTCCTGTCAACGTCAAATACGTAGAAGGCTTTGGTGATGGTGAAATCGTGCATAGTCGTGAAGAAGCTGCAGCCTTCTTTAAAGAACAAGAAGCAGCAACCAAGCTTCCATACATCTACTTGAGTGCAGGTGTTTCTGCTAAACTCTTCCAAGAAACCTTAGTCTTTGCCCATGAAGCAGGAGCAAACTTTAATGGAGTTCTCTGCGGCCGTGCAACTTGGGCTGGATCTGTAGAAGCCTACATCAAGAATGGGGAAGAAGCAGCTCGTGAATGGTTGCGTACCGAAGGTCGTCGCAACATTGAAGAGCTCAACCAAGTCTTGGACCAGGTCGCAACTTCTTGGAAAGAGCGTATTTAATTATCTTAGTTCCTAACGTATCAAATAGTCTTTCTAGTCATCTAGAAGGACTATTTTTTTGTTTCTATGCAGGAGTAGTTCCGTCATTCATCAAAAATTGGTTCCCAATGTTCATAAATCTGATTAAGCTTTCATTCACTATTCAAATGGCTTCTGATTTGTAAGGGTTTATGTGATAATTTCACATTAAATTCGAAAATCAGAGTGTTTTACAGTATAATAGTTTTATTAGAATGAAGGAGTTTGCGTATGGAAAGGATCGTATATAGAGAAGCAAGGCTAGACGAGTACAAGATGATTGGAAAAGTCTGTGCTGATGCTTTTATGAATTATCCATTTTTAACCGTCATTAAAGAAGATTTAAAAAAGCCGGAATACTTTCCAGCCTTTATTGAACTATTGCATACCTTGTTAGTCAAGCTCTACATCAAAGGGGAGACTTGCTTAGTTGCTGAACGAGACGGGGAAATCATAGCGGTGGGACTCTTGCAACAAAAAGATTTCTCGATGATTTCTTATCTACTAAATGGAATTTTCAAGTTATTTCGATATATCACACCGTTGAATTTACTGAAATACCTAGATCTCGTAGAACGTTCAGAACGGCATTTGAAAAAGTCCGGAAACTTCGACTGGTATTTAATGATGTTTGCTGTGAGCCCAACTGTTCAGGGGCAAGGGGTTGGCAGTCATTTCCTCAAAAATGGGATCGAACCTTATGTTAAGGAAAAAGGATGTAAACGTTTGGGCTTGATTACGAGTACGGAACAAAATGTCTTTTTCTATGAAAAAAATGAATTCGTCCTATTAGATTCTATGGTGCTAGACTATGGAAACCAAAGCGTTGGAAATTGGGCCTTTTTGAAGACCCTTGATGACGAATCCTAGATGATTAAAAAAAGGAGCTCATGGGAGCTCCTTTTAGATTGAGGACAAAGTCCTCTTAGAAACTTTCCTTAGGTGAATACGAACGTCAGCGAACTTCGAAGAAGTTCCATGACTTAGTTTTGGAACTTAGGCTCCAAAACTCCCGAGTGCCTGAATCAATTACGTTTCAGGCACTTTTCTCACAGCGGAAAGTTTTTAATCTTCTTAAATAACTAAAAAGATAGATTTAATTTTTTAAAAAACGTCTAGCCATTATATATAAAAATTAGTATGGAAACAGAATGTTTTTTACACCATTTAGGTGTTTTTTTGTTCTGAATCTAGTTTAGATTGTTGATGCTTGATATAGGTCAGTTTTTCCTCTCGGCTCTTCCGTTTAAAGAGTGCCTCGGCTGACATAGCAGCTCTTTTGTCGGGAAAAGACTCCTGGTAAATCAAGGTTACAGGAAGTCTTGGGCGTGTATATTTGGCACCTTTGCCAGCATTGTGGGTTTTAATACGGCGCTCGATATCAGTGGTGTAGCCAGTATAGAGGGTTCCATCCGCACACTGGACTACATACATATAAGCTTTAGTTTCCATAATAAATCTCATGAATCTCCGGCGTATAGCTTCCATCTTCCTCATGGATGAACAGTGGAGGCAGAATTTTTAGACCATCTCGCGATCCATCTTTAATGGCCTCAATGAGAAGCATGTTGGCATCTTTATGGACCTTGGGATAGACAAATTGAATCCGTTTAGGAGCCAGATTGTAGTGTTTCATGGTTTCAATGATATCTAAGAAGCGATCCGGACGATGTACCATGACGAGTCGGCCATTGGACTTGAGAGTCCGTTGGGCCACTTGACAAATTTGGTCCAAATTGGTGGTGATCTCGTGACGGGCTAGCAAATAATGAGGGCTCTCATTTAAATTGGAATGCTCGTCCACTTTAAAGTAGGGAGGATTACAGAGAATTAGGTCGATTTTACTACCAGGGAAATGGTGGGGCAAATTTTTTAAATCATCGGTAATCATGGACATACGGTCGGAGAGGTCATTCAATTGGATGGAACGCTCTGCCATGTCAGCGAGTCTTTCTTGAATCTCCACTCCAACGATGGTTGCTTTGGTGCGCGTGCTAGCGAAGAGTCCAACAGCGCCATTGCCGGCACAAAGATCGACAATCAGACCACGGTTGGGCAACTTAGGAAAACGTGACAAAAGGACACTATCAATAGAATAGCTAAAAACCTCTCTGTTTTGAATGATTTTTACATCACTAGAAAATAGTTGGTTGACGCGTTCGCCGTCTTTTAATTCGATATCGTTCATGGCTCTATTATAGCATGAAAAGAGGGCGGGGAAAAGCATAGAAAGGGATAAGAAAAAATAAGGACAGAACTTTTGTTCCATCCTTATCCAAGAGTTGTTTAATCAAATTCATATTTTTGATAAATGGTCGCCAAGATGAAGATTCCCGTAAAGAGAGCCATCAAGGCAAGGTAGACTGGGAAGGTCACAGCTGTCAATGTTCCGATTTCAATCAGACCTTTCAAATAAAAGGCAGAGAGATAGAAACCGCAGACAGAGAAGATAATTAAGAGACCTCGCCAGATATTGAGTGGCAAGCAAGCCCGAATAACGGACAAGAAACCAATAGATCCTAACAAGTAGTAGGAAAGGGTAGACATGTCCAGGCTAGACCAGCCATGATGAGCTCCCCATAAACGAACAAATAAGACGCTAAAGACAACCATCAAGGCATTTGGTAAGGCCAGATGCAAGGATCGTTTGAGGAAGTGTTTTTCCACTGGCTTAATGTTTCGTTCAAAGGTTAAGACAAATGGAGGGAATCCTTCGACAAACTGGTCAATCAGTGTAATCTGAATCGGAATAAATGGGAAGATCAACAAGTAGTTGATGTCAAATAAAAGGGCACTTGCGATACAAATAATCGCCAGAATGAAGGAGTAGATCGTCTTAATAAAGAAGATAGGAGCGATTCGTCCAATGTTATTGACGACCCGACGACCTTCAAAGAGAATTTCTGGAACATCATTAAAGTCAGAGTTTAACAAGACGAGATTGGCAATTTGACGGGTTGCAGGATCGCCTTCGGCCATCACGATGGAGCAGTCAGCTTCTCGTAAGGCTAGGATATCATTGACCCCGTCCCCCGTCATGGCAGTAGTTCGACCAGCGGCCTTGAGGGTTTGAATCAAAAGTTTCTTCTGATGAGGAGAAACCCGTCCAAAAATGGCTGTACTTTCAGCTAGGTCCACCAACTCATCGTCCTCAATCTTAGAACAGTCAATATAACTTTCGTAGCTTTCAAAACCAGCTTCCTTAGCAATGTAAGAAACAGTGACAGGATTATCACCAGAGATGATTTTGAGATCCACATCTTGGGAGCGAAGATAATCCAAGGTTTCGGCAGCCCCTTCGCGGATTGGATCGAGGATTTCAATGACGGCGATCGCTTCTACATCACTTGGCAAGGTCAAATCATGCATATCGATGGCTTCCACACTGCGAGCTAAGATCAAGACCCGAGATCCATGGGCTTGGGCTTCCAATACCGCTGGAGGATTTTCTTTGAGGAGCATTTCTGGTGCCCCCAAATAAACGGTCCCCAAGTTTGTCAGAGTCATGGCACCCCATTTTCGATCACTTGAAAATGGAATGATTGATTCGGCTGAATAAGCGTGTTCTAACTCGCCATATGCTTTGCGGATTGCTTGGGCAGTTGGGTTGTTATCCTCGGAATTTTGCATATAGGCAGCGAGAATAACTTCGATAGTTTCTTCAGAAAAGTGTTCAGATAGCGAGTAAATGCCTTTGACGGTCATTTTTCCTTGGGTGATGGTTCCCGTCTTATCCAAACAAAGAGTATCCACACGAGCCAAGGTTTCTACAGAGTACATCTCTTGGACCAAGACCTTGCGCATCCCTAACTTAATTACAGCTGTCAAGAGAGAGGTTACTGTCAGAAGGGCAATCCCTTTTGGCAACATGCCCAGGAGAGCAGTGGAAGAGGTAATCACAGAATCTTTCATTGGAAGCAGTTTGATTAAAAAGGCTTCACAAAAGAGGGCAATTCCAAATGGGATAATAATCTTTCCAGTAAAACTAGAGATTTTAGCCAGATTATAGAGAATGCGGGAGTTGATGGGTTTGAGAGTTTTCGCTTCTACCATTAATTTATTGGCATAGTTATTGGCCCCCACACGTTTGACACGGGCGTAGACCTGGCCACTCGCTAAGAAGCTACCGGATAGAAGTTCGTCTCCCTCTTCCTTGAGAACCAAGTCACTTTCTCCCGTCAGCATGGCTTCGTTGGCTTCAGCAACTCCCTTTTGAACGAGGGCATCACTCGGAATTTGGTCTCCAGCTGATAGCTTAATCAGGTCACCAAGGACAATTTCCTCTGGGGTAATGGTTTCTTCTTCCCCAGCTCGGATGACAGTGACGAGCTCCTTACTCATCAAATTCAATTTATCAATCATCCGTTTGGCGCGGAGCTCTGTGGCAATTCCGGATAAGGCGTTAAAGCAGATGACTGCAAAAAAGACCAGGTTGCTCCAGGCTTGTACCGCAACCAAAGCGAGGGCGATCACAAAGTTCAAAGCATTAAACAAGGTGAAGACATTGCGTTTGATGATTTGCCAGGTACTGGTACTGGTATTCGCTTTAAATTCGTTGGTTTGGCTACGCTGTATTTTTTTGCGGACCTCTTCATGGGTTAATCCCTTTAATTCATTCATTTCCATAAAAACATCATATCATTTTTTTAAGAAAAAGACTAGGTACAGTCGGTTTGTTGAGTCATCAAGTTTTTGAAAAGATTTGCGGGGAAGAGAAGGATAAGGTATAATGGATAAACAAGAGAAATATCAAAGGAGACAGCATGTTTTATACCTATTTACGTGGCTTAGTGACCTTTATTTTATGGGTTCTGAATGGAAATGCTCATTACCATCATAAGGAACTGATTCCGAGTCAAGAGGAAAATTACATTCTCGTAGCTCCTCATCGAACTTGGTGGGATCCTGTCTACATGGCCTTTGCGACCAAACCCAAGCAATTTATCTTTATGGCTAAGAAGGAACTCTTTACCAATCGGATTTTTGGCTGGTGGATTCGCATGTGCGGGGCTTTCCCAATTGACCGTGAAAATCCAGGTGCCGCTGCGATTAAATACCCTGTGAATATGCTCAAAAAAAGCAAGCGTTCTCTGATTATGTTTCCAAGTGGAAGTCGCCATTCTCAGGATGTTAAGGGGGGAGTTGCCGTGATTGCCAAGATGGCCAAGGTACGTATTATGCCTGTCACTTATACGGGTCCAATGACTTTGAAAGGACTAGCGACCTGTGAACGGGTTGACATGAACTTTGGGCACCCTATTGATATCTCTGATATTGCAAAAATGAATGATGAGGGAGTGGAAGAAGTTGCAAGACGTATCCAGGCTGAGTTTGATCGCTTAGATGCGGAATCTCAGGCACTGCGCAATGACCGGAAACCTTTTATCCTCATCCGTTTATTGAAGTTTTTATTGTTGCCATTTGTCTTGGTTGTCGCTTTACTGACCCTCTTGTTTAGTTATATCGCAAGTTTCGTTTGGGATCCAGACAAGCATCGGAAGGACTAATGAGTTTTCTTGAGAACAAGAATGTCAAAAATCATGTGATTTTTGACATTCTTTTTTTATTTCTTCGATTTTTTACGAATAATAAAAATAAAAGGGGTATTTATGGAGACGTGGATTGAGAAGATCAAGGAATATAAACTGTTTTTAGGTTTGGCTGCTGTGGGGCTAGTAATGGGAGGAGTATTTCTCTTTTGGCCTAAGCAACCTCCACAAGCACCGGAAACTGTCATTTCCCAGTTAGAAATGGTGGATCAGGAGACTTCTCCTAAGGAAGAGACAAGCCTCCCTTCTAGCTCTCAACAGAGGAGTGAGGAAAAGACGGACTCCTCTCAAGAGAAAATTATGGTGGATGTGAAGGGTGCTGTTAGACAGGCAGGGGTCTACGAACTTCCAGTGGGGAGCCGGGTCTATGATGCTGTCCAAAAAGCAGGAGGGATGACAGACGAAGCCAACAGCCAATCCGTCAACTTAGCGCAAAAATTGGAGGATGAGTCCATCGTCTATGTTGCTAAGAATGGAGAGGAGGTAGCGCCTGTTGCGTCCGCATCTGCATCTGCTGGGACGACCGGTGGCGAAAAGCAGTCAAAAGATGGAAAGGTAAATCTCAATACGGCAACAGAAGCAGAACTACAGACGATTTCTGGGATAGGTCAAAAGCGAGCCCAAGATATCATTGCTTATCGAGAGGAAAAAGGAAAATTTCAGTCTGTTGATGAATTGAAAAATGTTTCTGGGATTGGCCAAAAGACGTTAGAAAAGTTAAAAGAGCATGTTACAGTGGATTAGAAGTCTCAACATTCATCCATTTCATCTCACCCTGCCGGTTTTAGCTCTCTATTATTGGATGTACAAGGGACACTGGCTTGCTTCGATCTTCCTTCTGGCCTTCTTCATCTTGTTTAGAAGACGCTACGATGGCAAACGATTTCTGTGCCTCATAGGGTTTCTTTCCCTCTTTGCCCTTTGTTTTGCTTTCCGGATCGAACAGGGAAAACAAGAGTCAAGCGATCATAGGGTCCCAAGGGTCATTCAGCTTTTACCGGATACCATCAAGGTGAATGGAGATGCTTTATCCTTTCGTGCCAAGTCAGGTAGCCGTACTTTTCAGGTTTTCTACCAGCTTCAGTCAGAGGAAGAACAAGCCTATTTTAAACACCTGGATCAGGGGCTAGAATTACGGATCAAAGGGGAATTGGAAACACCGACAAAACAGCGTAATTTTATGGGCTTTGATTACCAGGCTTATCTGAAAACACAAGGGATTTATCACCTTTTGAAAATCAGTCACATTCTTGAAAAGAGACCTGCTGAGCCTAGAGATTTCATAGGGTTGCTGTCTAGTTGGAGGCGAAAGGCCCTTGTATGGGTTCACCAGCATTTTCCCCAGCCCATGAGTCACTACATGACAGGCCTGCTTTTTGGTTTTTTAGATGTAGAGTTTGAAGAAATGAGCCAGCTGTATTCGAACTTGGGTATTATCCATCTGTTTGCCTTGTCGGGTATGCAGGTTGCCTTTTTTTTAGATGCCTTTCGGCGCTTCTTTCTCCGCTTGGGATTGGAGCAGGAAAAGGTTGCCTACCTCCTCTATCCATTTTCGCTTCTTTATGCTGGGATGACAGGCTTTTCGGTTTCGGTCGTTCGAAGCCTCTTACAGAAACTCCTAGCCCAGGCTGGGTTCAAAGGAATGGAAAATATGGGGGTCACTCTCCTCTTATTAGTCCTTCTTTTACCATCCTCCTTGTTGACTGCTGGAGGTCTCTTATCCTGCGCCTACGCCTTTATATTGACCTTAACCTCTTCCAAAGAGGAGAAGGAGGGAATCCGAAAAGTCGTCAAGGAAAGTCTAGTGTTAACACTAGGGGTTCTTCCTTTTCTCATTTTTTTCTTTGGAGAGTACCAACCCTGGTCTCTTCCTCTAACCTTTATTTTTTCTCTCTTATTTGACCTTCTGTTGTTGCCAGGACTGAGTGTCGTCTTTCTCCTTTCTTTTCTTTATCCCTTGACCTTCTGGAATCCTTTCTTCGTCTGGATGGAAAAAAGTATGGAGTATCTAGCGAGCTTCACTAGTCAATCCTTGGTTTTCGGACAGCCAAGCATTTATTATTTTATCTTGCTCTTGTGCTTGCTGGCTTGTCTCTATGAGATGCGAAAGGTTAAGAAATGGAGATACCTATTTTTACTCTTAGTATGCTCTGTATTCGCCCTTGTGAAGCATCCTTTAGAAAATGAGATTACCATCATTGATATTGGTCAAGGTGATAGTATTTTGCTACGTGATTGGCGAGGGAAAACCATCTTAATTGATACAGGAGGAAAAGTGGACTTTGGCCAAAAGGAGGAATGGAAGAAGCGAAGGTCTACTAGCAATGCAGAACGGACCCTGCTCCCCTATCTCAAGAGCAGGGGGATTGACCAGATTGATCATATGATTCTCACGCATACTGACACAGATCATATGGGAGATTTGGAAGTGCTTGCGGCTAAGGTTAGGATAAAGGAAATAAATATTTCTAAGGGAAGCTTAAAGAAAGACTCTTTTGTCCGCTTGCTCAAACGGTTGAACTTACCGGTAAAAACGCTAGAGGTTGGAAATCGGTTATCAATCTTTGATGGGAGTGCAGAAGTCCTCTATCCGGTAGAAGTAGGAGATGGGAGTAATAATGATTCCATTGTTCTCTATGGACGCTTTTATGGGTGGTCCTTCCTTTTTACAGGAGATTTAGAAGAAGAAGGGGAAAAGACCTTGTTAGCCCGTTATCCTCAACTGCGCGTGGATGTCCTAAAAGCAGGCCACCATGGTTCCAAGGGTTCTTCTCATCCTGCCTTCTTAGAGAAAATCCAAGCAAAAATTGCCTTGATATCTGCGGGCGAAAAAAATCGTTACCAGCATCCTCACCAGGAAACCTTGGAGCGCTTCAAAGAGTTGCAGATGACTGTTTTTCGTACAGATCAGCAAGGAGCGATTCGTTTTAGAGGGTGGAATCAGTGGAAGATTGAAACCGTTCGATAGGAGCTGTTTGATTTCTAGCTTGAAAATTGCTATGATAAAGTCAAGGAAATGAGGTTACAAGTATGAAATCATTACAGTTATTTTGGACGCAATATGCTGATTTTTCTAGAAGATCAGATAGAAAAGAATTTTGGATCAGCCAAGTCTGGCATTTATTGTTTACAAGTCCTTTTTGGATTTACCAATTGGTCTTATTCTTTTCAAATTCGAAATCAGAGGAAGAGGTGATTCCCTTGACCGGGATGGACGTTTCAACTTGGTTCAGCATCTTTTTTCTCCTCTATCTCTATCTTATTTTTGTTCCCCAGCAAGCAGTAGTCGTTCGACGATTGAGAGATGCGGGTTTTCATTGGTCGTTGATTTTCCTATTTCTAGGCCCTATCTTGCTCTACCTTTTATCTCCTATCTCCATTTTTCTAGTCTTAGCTCTTGCGGGTTTGCTTTGTTTGGCATGTCTCTTGCTCCTTCCAAGTGCTAGACAGGATCAGAATGCTTCTCCAGGATTTGATTTGACGAGTCCCGTGGTCTCTTCGCCAAGTATGCTATCCCATTTGATGGATCCCAACAGTTTTTCAGCTATTCCCCAGATTGTTTCAGCTCCACCAACTCCACTAGAGAAAGCACCGCTTGAAAAGAAAATGGAATCGGAACAGACCCAGCATCAGTTTAGAGAGTGGAATGAGGTACCTTCAGAACATGCAGGATTTACAAACAATTAAAAAAATCAGTGCTGAGAACCTTCCTCCAATCCTGGTTTTATCAGGAGACGACATCGGTCAGTTTGAGTGGATGAAAGGGCAACTTTTAAAGAAAGTAGGCTACGATTCATCTGATTTGAACTACTCCTATTTTGACATGAAGGAAACAGCATATGCAGAAGTTGAGCTTGACTTGGTTAGCCTTCCATTTTTTGCGGATGAAAAAATAGTGATTTTGGATCATTTTGTCGATGTGACGACCGCAAAAAAAAGATACCTGTCAGATGATGAATTGCAGTCCTTTGAAGATTACTTAGCAGCGCCTTTAGAAACGACTCGCTTGATTGTCATTGCGGAAGGAAAACTGGATAGCAAGCGAAGAATTGTCAAGCTCTTAAAACGGGATGCCCAGTTGCTGGAGGCTACGGAATTAAAGGAACAGGAGTTGCGTGCTCATTTCACGGAAGAGGTCAAGTCTCTAGGGCTAGCGATTGATTCACAAGCCTTCGACCAACTTTTGATCAAATCGGGCTTTGATTTTAGTGAGATTCAGAAAAACTTGGAGTTTCTTAAAACCTACAAGGGTGCTTCAAGCATCACCATCTCAGATATTGAGGAGGCTATTCCGAAGACACTACAGGATAATTTGTTTGATTTGATCCAGATGATCCTAAAGAAACAAATTGATCCCGCCCGTATTTTGGTCAAGGACCTTCGGTTGCAAGGAGAGGATGAAATCAAGCTCTTGGCCATTTTATTGAGTCAGTTCCGCATCTACACACAGGTCAAGCTGTTGAAGCAAGAGGGACGAACAGAACCCCAAATCGTTTCAGACCTATCAGAGTTGACCGGTCGGAAAGTGAACCCCTACCAAGTCAAATTTGCCCTAAGGGATAGTAGAGGGATATCTCTATCTTATTTGGAACAGGCGATTTGTCTTTTGATTGATACCGACTTCCAAATGAAATCGGGAACCTATGAGAAAGACTATCTATTTGATTTAGCTTTACTAAAGCTGGCCAACCCATCTGTGTAAGCAGAATAGTTGAATAAATTAGATGATTGCGTTATCATTTTTATATACATAAAGAAATAGAGGTATTTTCCATGGCAATTATTTTACCAGATCTTCCGTACGCATACGATGCATTGGAACCATACATTGATGCTGAAACCATGCACTTGCACCATGACAAACACCACCAAACTTACGTTAACAATGCAAATGCAGCTCTTGAAAAACACCCTGAAATTGGTGAAGACCTTGAAGCTTTGCTTGCTGACGTAGAATCAATCCCAGCTGATATCCGTCAAGCGCTTATCAACAATGGTGGTGGACACTTGAACCACGCTCTTTTCTGGGAATTGATGACTCCTGAACAGACAGCTCCTTCAGCAGAACTTGCAGCAGCAATCGATGAAACTTTTGGTTCATTCGAAGAATTCCAAGCAGCCTTCACTGCAGCAGCAACTACTCGTTTTGGTTCTGGATGGGCTTGGTTGGTTGTTAACAAAGAAGGGAAGCTTGAAGTGACTTCAACAGCAAACCAAGACACACCAATCTCAGAAGGGAAGAAACCAATCTTGGGATTGGATGTTTGGGAACATGCCTACTACGTGAAATACCGCAACGTTCGTCCTGACTACATCAAAGCTTTCTTCTCAGTGATTAACTGGAATAAAGTAGACGAGCTTTACGCAGCAGCTAAATAAGCTTTCATAATAAAAAAAGTTTGAATCAAGAGGCCACTTAACGGGGGGTCCTCGATTCAGGCTTTTTATTTTCAAATTGGTCAACATAGACTAAAAGGATTCTCCCGTTTTGGAAGGGATATTTCTTGCGTTTATACCTGAAAATGATACACTAGAAGAGTATGTGAAAGTGAGGAGAAAGGCTTCCTACATAAGGAAGAAGCCTTGTCACTTTTTCTGAAAAAACTGTGCCTTAACAAAAGGGAGAATGAAAATGACAAGTATTACGATTACAAAAGGAGCAGTGGATACGCCACTTTATCTAAAAATGCTCAACCGCCACGGTTTAATTGCAGGAGCTACTGGTACAGGGAAAACCGTGACCTTAAAAGTCATAACTGAAAAATTAAGTCAGCAAGGGATTCCGGTGTTTCTAGCAGACATCAAGGGAGATCTTTCAGGTCTTGCAAAACCTGGACAATGGACGCCAAAGATGGAAGAGCGCTATAAGCTATTAGGTATTACAGATCCTTTTGAACCTCAAGCTTTTCCAGTTCGTTTATGGGATGTCTTTGGTCAAGCAGGCCATCCAGTCCGTGCAACGATTGAAGGAATGGGGTCTCTTTTACTAGCTCGCTTATTGGACCTCAACGAAACGCAAACAGGGATTTTGGCCATTGTCTTTAAATTGGCCAAAGAAAAAAATTGGCCTTTGATTGATTTGAAGGATTTGCAGAGCCTTTTGAAGGAAGTGTATGACCATGCCTCAGATTATTCCGCTCAGTATGGAAATATCAGTAAACAATCAGTAGGGGCTATTCAACGAAGCTTGTTAGTATTAGAGCAAGAGGGGGCGGATCAATTCTTTGGAGAGCCAGCTTTGGATCTTCAAGATTTTATGCAATTGGACAGCAGTGGACGAGGCTACATCAACATTCTCTCAGCAACTCGTCTCTTTAACTCTCCTAAACTCTATTCTACCTTCCTTATTTGGATGTTATCTCGTCTGTTCGAAACCTTGCCAGAAGTTGGAGATTTAGAAAAACCAAAATTTGTCTTCTTCTTTGATGAAGCCCACCTCTTGTTTAATGATGCGAGCAAGCTTTTCTTGGAAAAAGTTGAGCAAGTCGTTCGACTCATCCGGTCTAAAGGAGTGGGGATCTACTTTATTACACAGAATCCTCAAGATCTTCCTGAATCTGTATTGGCCCAGCTTGGGAATCGTGTCCAACATGCCTTACGTGTCTATACGCCAAAAGAAATGAAAGCTATCAAAGTTGCTGCACAAAGTTTCCGACCAAACCCAGAATTTGATACGGAAACTGTCTTGACGGAGTTAGGAACAGGGGAAGCTCTAGTTTCCTTCCTAAATGAAAAGGGGCAACCAAGTGTGGTTGAGCGCTCCTATATTTTGTCTCCACAATCCAGTTTTGATTTGTTAAACGAGAGTGAACGGTTGGCCTTGATTACCAGCTCTCCTTTCCATCAAAAATATGCTGTTCGAGTAGACAATGAATCAGCTTATGAAAAATTGACTGAAAAATCTGCTAGAGAAGAGAAGGAAAAGGAGAGGGAAGCGGAAGAAAAGACAAGAGTTGCAGAAGAGAAGGCTAGCCAAAAACGGAGTCCGGGCCGTCCACGAAAATCTAGTATAGAAAAGGCCAAAGATTCCTTTATCAGTTCCTTGTTCCGTACCATTGCGCGTGAAGTTGCTAAATTGATTATGGGATCCTTTAAGCGCAAATAAGACAGTCAAAGGGGGACGGATTCATAAGAACAGGAGGAAGGATTCAGTCGGGATTGCTAAAAAAGTTTCTTCCAGAAGAAATCGTTTTCTGATCCAGAAATACCTTGTTATTTTAAAGAGAATCTTTTATAATTAACTTCATATGAAAAAAATATTTAATGTTCGGTCGATCATGATTGTATTGGGAATTTTACTATGTATAGGAGGAGTTGGAGCATTAAGTTACCTTCATCTTCATCAGGCTCCAGCTTCGCCTCTTGCTCAAGAGGGAATGACGGCTCAACCAGTTGAGTCCAAGCAAGAGAAGCAGCCTTCCCAACCTCCTCGTGTCAAAACTCCTGAGGAGAAACAAGCCGTCATGGATCAAGATCGTGAAACCATGGAAAATTTGGGTCTTGTCTATGATTATGCCAATAAAGGCTTGGTAGAAGTTGTACAAGACTATATGGCTGAGTATGGTATTGATCCTTCCCAAATTACCTTTACCTATAAAAATCCTGCGACAGGTCAACAATTTTCTATGAATGAGTTACAGCCAATGACAGCGGGAAGTACTTATAAACTGCCCCTAAATATGTTAGTCGTGGATGAAGTCGATGCAGGGAAGTTAAATTTAAAGGATGAATTTGATATTACCAATACTTACTACGAGTACCTTGGAGAGCATGATAATTATGTAGCTGCCTTTGGTGGAGCTATGACGATTCCAGATATGCAACGTTATTCTCTTGTCTATTCAGAAAATACGCCGGCATATGCCTTGGCCGACCGCTTTGGTGGCATGGACAATGTCTATGAGAAGTATAAAAAATATGGAAAATCCCGTGCAGAAATAAAAACCATTAGTCCTGAAAACAAAACGACATCTGATTACTATATTCAAGTCTTGGACTATCTTTGGAACCACAAAGAAAAGTATGCGACCTTGCTAGAATTAATCGGAGAGTCCTTTCCAAATGAATACTACAAACGGTATTTACCAGATTTAGTCATTCAGCAAAAACCTGGTTATGTAGCGGAAGCATTGAATGTCGAAGCTATTGTTTACGAACAAACTCCTTATCTTATCTCGATTTTTACAGCTGGTCTAGGGGGGACAACCCCAGAAAGTACGGAGATCAGTGGTTACGGTCTTCATTTACTTGGTCAACTCTGCTATGTGATCAATGAATGGCACCGTGTAAATGTCAATTAAGGAATTAGAACCTTTCCCAAGATAGTTTTGGGAAGGTTTTTTCTATGCAAAAATATGGTTTAATGGTTAAAATCTTGGTGACATTCTTTGAGGTCAGTGAATAAATATGATATAATAACTAAAGAACCTAAAGAAAGAATAAAAATGATTACAAAAGAAGATTATCAGTTGATTCGATCCCATCCAGCTTTCTCTGAAATTCCAGTTGAAAAATTTGATAAATTAGCTGTAGAAATCCATTATAGAGAAATTCCAAAGGGACAAATCCTATTTTTTGCTGGTGATAAACGCGATCGTATCTTTTTAGTGGTGGAAGGCTATGTCCGTATTGAGGAGTTTGATTCTTCAGACACCTTCTCGTATATG
>CABREZ010000006.1 GCA_902470035.1 uncultured Streptococcus sp.
ATCAGCTTTTACAGCCCTACTCAACTGTGCGGAGGTGAGACGACGAAATCGAATTCTAACGAATTACCGATTTCTGTCCCACTCTCTGTTGTTTATGGCAAGATAGCAATGACACGAACAGGTGAACCAGTTGCCTTATCCCAGTGAGGGAAGGCAATTGAAATCAAGGCACCTACTGCTGGTACTTGATCCAAGTGGTTCAAGACTTCAACTTGGTAGATGTTTTGTTCCAAGAGGTAGTATTCATTGACCAAGCCATGCTCTGCTGCTGGAATACCCGCATCGGTATCAAAAGTTTCATGCCCCACAGCCTTGACATGGCGTTCATGAATCAAGAATTCCAGAGCTTCACGGCTCCATCCTGGACTTTGTTGAACCCCATTTTCATCTAGATTACGCATAGCATCTTGATCTGGCCAACGTTTTGACCAATCACTACGGAAGGCGACAAAGGCCCCTTCTGCAATTTGTCCATATTCAGCTTCAAAATCTAAAATATCTTGTTTGCTCAAGATAAAGTTTGGGTTGGCTGCTACTTCTTTAGACTTGTCGATAACATAGAGTGGCAAGAGAAGATCTTTGAGGTCAATCTCATCCAACCAACGGCCACCTTCTACAAAATGAATCGGAGCATCAATATGCGTTCCGTATTGACCAACCACTGTAAATTTTTGGACATGGAAGCCATCTTTTAGTGTGAAAAGGTCTTCTTGTTGCAAAGCAGGGAGAGCTGGAAAGTGAGGACTTTCTGCATTGATCTGGTGACTCAAGTCCACCCATTTTTTAGCTTGCAATTCTTTATAAATACTTAGTAAATCTGACATATGGATTCCTTTCCTATAAGGGCTACATGAAATAAACGAATAAGGTTATTATAACAGTCCATCTCATCATCCACAATGATTTGCGTTAATCTTGTTTTCTTGAATGGGATATAGTTTCAAGCTATAGTTATTGAAAGCATCAAAAAAGAGAGTGGGACAGAAATCGGTAATTCGTTAGAATTCGATTTCTGTCCCACTTTCTTTCTTACTCAGTCTACTACTGTTTAAATGCATCTAGCAGAACTTGGAATTCTTCGTTGCTCAAAGTGATTCCCTTGCCCATCTTCGTATAGTCTGGGCTCCAAGTTCGGATATCATACTTGGCAGGCGCTCCATTAAAGCTAACCCGGTTTAACTCTTTGGTCCATCCTTTTTCATTTTCAGATAAGACCAAGAGTTGTTCTTCAATTTCAAAACTAAAATCTGCCATTTAATACTCCTTTCAATCTCTTTCACCTTAATAATTCGTAAAAAATTTTACAAAATGAATGAAATTTTCTATAATATATTGTATCAACTTATGGAGAATTATGCTATGAAAAGATTTCTTGAGCTTCTCAAGGACCGAGCCAATGAATTTTTCAACGATAAAACCTCTCAACCAGCTCCTTTAGAGGATGGTAAAACGATTCAGATTATTGAACTGGCTCTTCGAAAAAAGCAAGGAGTCCATGTCATCTTCCAAAATAAAAGTTTTACAGGCGATATCGTGAAATATGATCAGGAACGAAAACAACTTATTGTCAAGAATTTTAAAAAGAGTATGTCAACCATCATTCGAATTTCTGACATTCAAAAGATTAGTCTCGTTCCACATACGATTCGAATCGCACAACAAAAAACACCGTAAACTTCCTAGATTGGGAAGCATGCGGTGTTTTTTTATGTTTTAGGCACGAACTGTTTGGCTGGTTCCATCTTCTTTATAGAGATTGATCAAGCCTTCTTTAAGAGCACGGATCATATCACCTGGTTCAACTGGTGTAGGCATATGAATGGTCAATAACTCCATCGGATTTGGTGCCCGATCAATCTTATTGCCCTTAGCATCATGCAAATCTTCAATGACTGTTTCAAAATGACGGAATCCAGGTCCGTAAAATTCCACTTGGTCCCCTTCGTTGATGACATTCCGTTGACGAATGGTCGCAATTTGTTGCTCTGCATCATAGGAAACCACTTCTCCAACAAACTTGTATTCTGGAATCTTCCGACGAGCTCCGAACAGTTGCTCGTTTTCAGATGGTGTTCCGTAGTAGAAACCTGTAGCCAACTCACGTTGAGCCACTTTCCACATTTCATCAATCAAGTCATGCTTAATGGCTTCGAACTTCTCAGGACTTTCCAAATAAGCATCAACAGCTGCCTTGTAGCAGTTCGTTACGGTGGAGACATAGTGGATGGACTTCATGCGACCTTCAATCTTGAGACTGTCTACTCCATTTTCAATCATATCTGGAATATGGTCAATCATGGACATATCAACTGCTGACATTGAGAATTCTTCAGGGATTTCTCCCTTGAGACTCTTGCGTTCTTGTCCAAATGGCATATCGTAAAGATCATACTTCCAACGACAAGACTGGGAACAACCACCACGGTTGGCATCCCGCATACTCATATGATTGGACAAGGTACAACGACCAGAGTAGGAAATACACATGGCTCCGTGAACAAAGGCTTCAATTTCAACATCCGTCCGCTTACGAATCTCCGCTAGTTCTTCCATTGAAACTTCCCGAGCCAAAACAACCCGTGTCAAGCCCAAGTCTTTCCAAAATTCCAGGGTTTCATAGTTGGTGGCACTGGCTTGTGTAGAAAGGTGAATTTCCAAACCAGGAGCTTCTGTCGCTGCGATGGTAATCAAGGCAGGGTCTGAAACGATAACGGCAGCAATCCCGATATCTCGCAAGCGACGGAACCATTCACCAGCTCCAACTTCATTTCCTTCATGCATGACCATATTGGCCGCAACATAGACCTTGGCACCATACTTGGCTGCAAATTGGACTCCTTCTTCCATTTGCTCAAAGGTGAAGTTTCCTGCACGGCTACGAAGACCATAGGCCTGACCACCGATGAAGACGGCATCCGCACCATAGCGAACAGCAACCTTTAGTTTTTCAAGTGTTCCTGCAGGTGATAGAACCTCAGGACGTTTCAATTGTTTTGTCATCATATCTCCTAGTATATTACAAGTATATTAGTTAGATTATCAATCTTGTCTATTTTATAGCAAATCCAGTCGAAAGGCAATGGTTTGGGAATTATTTTGACAATTCTCATTCTTTACCATCACCAAAAAGGAAGGCCTGCAGTCCTGGCAGGCTTTTCTCCTTTATTTAACCATGTCTGGATCGTAGTCATAAAATCCAGTGTCAAGGAAACGATTCTTGGGATGCAATTGGTGAATCTGTTCGTCCAATAGGAAGGCTTGATCAGATGTGAAAGTCCCAGCTTCTAGAAGCTCACGTGCTTTCACAAAACACTTGGCAATTTCCACAAAGTTTTGACCAGGTGTATAAATCCCCTCTAACTTCCAGTGGGTGAAACCATGCTCGACTAACTCAGAGAGTTTGGTCATCAAATCCAGGTCATTATTGGCAAAAATATGAGTTCCATGCTTGTCCTCAAAGATAGAATAATGGCTTTCTGGATCTCCTGGTTCTGCCAAAAAGAGATCGCGCTCTCTCGTCTTTTCGTCATCTATGTGAGTAAAATTATAATAATTTTGCAGAAGGGGACGTTTGGAATGGTGAATCACACTAGCCCCATAAACTAATACTTCAGCAGGAATCTCTAAGATTTCTGGCATCTTGAAAAGCTCCGCAGATGGGATTTCTCGAGCAAGAACAGCTTCTGAAGCACCAGCCTTTTGTCCCCAGAAATTGATCTGTCGGCTACTTGTCACCATGGTTGAAGCATCATAAATGGTTTTAAAGTTGTAACCATCCCGCTTCAATACATAAAAGACGCCTGCATCTCCTACCGTGATATAATCGACGTTAATCGAAGAAAGAAAATCTAAAAATGGTTTGATACGATCCATCATATCCTGATGCATCAAGGCATTGACAGCCACTGTCATTTCCTTTC
Source organism: uncultured Streptococcus sp. (assembly GCA_902470035.1). Classification (GTDB taxonomy): domain Bacteria; phylum Bacillota; class Bacilli; order Lactobacillales; family Streptococcaceae; genus Streptococcus. The sequence goes on from CABREZ010000006.1 coordinate 3,921, forward strand.
CTGCCGCATGGACTAGGTCAGAAATTCGACTTAATTCGTCATACGAGAAAGTGTGAGGAAGTCGTAATCCAAATTCCTTTTCTCCGACATAAATACGGTCCACACCTGCTTCTAGAAGTGCTTGAACCTGTTCAATACTTTCAGCTGTAGCTGTAATAATTATCTTTTTCATGAAAACTATTATACCAAAAAAGTCATTTTGCTCTCTAAAATTCTTAATTTTGTAAAAATTGTAACACTTTTGTAACATTTCTATGCTTGAAAACGTGTTAAAATAATAGAGTACTGTTAGGAGAGAGAAATATGCCCGCAAGAAAACTTAGAGTTGTTGAAGAATACGACTATGTCGAAGTCCCTCTTCAACAAGAGAATACAACAACTAATTATGATTTTAACCTCGATACTGAACCAGCTCCTCAATTAAGTGAGCTACTATTTTTCCTTAATATTGCTGTGTTTTGTGTCTTAACTGTTTTATTTAGTTTCATCTTTTTATCAATGAAGATGAATACCTTCTTTGCTTTTGCCTCAGCAATTGCTTGTAGTTTGGGAAGTATCCAAGCTTTCCGTATTTTCCAGCTAAAACGGAAAAAGGACTAAGATTAAATTTTTATCCTCCTTCGGGAGGCTTTTTGGCATTTCCCATCCTAGTTTGTCATTTCATTAAAGAAATCCCTCACCACTTGGTGAGGGATTTTTTATTCTTCTACAGCTGTTTCTTTGATTTCTTCTTCCGCTTCTGGAAGAGCTGTTTCTTCTTCTAATTCCAGGACAATCTCTTCACTTTCCTTCTCCCGTTTAGGCTGGAAAGGAGTTGCTTGATTGCCACTCTTTTGCTGAATTTTTTCCTTAATCGTTTGGATGGCATCTTGTGAAAATTCTACTACATCCTGTGTCTTATCTTTAACCGTTTCGATGACAGTATCTTTGTTAATTTCTCCACTTTCAACTTTTTCCTTAGTTTGCTGAATAGCGTCTGACGCTTGCTTAGATAGTTCTATTGCAGATTGTTTCACCGAATCATGAACTTCTTGTGGATTCTCTTGATATTCTTTCACAAAACCTTTAACTTTACCAGTCCATTCTTTCCCTTTTTTTGTTGTCAGGAAATAGGCGACAGATGCGCCTGTGATCGTTCCAATTAATAATGATGATAAACGTCCCATAGGGTACCTCTTTTCTTATTTAAATAATTTCATAGCCATGCGAGCTGCTTTTAATCCGACAGATGTTTTGACGGTTTTTCCACCAACTACGACAGCTTTTTTGCTAATCTGACGTGCTTGATCATTCAGATCCGAAACAGATACAGATAAATCTGCCACTGCAGTAAAGAGTGGATCGATGGTTGCAACTTTTTGATTCAAATCTTCTGTCAAGACATTCACTTTCGCTAACAACTCATTGGTTTGGTGTAGGGTTACATTTACATCTGATGTTAGGGTCTTAATCGTTACCTGAGTTTCATCTACAACCTTTCCAATCTTTGAAAATAAGATAATCAAGTAGATGACCAAAACTACTAAAGCTAAGCCTAAAAGCCCATAGGCAATTTCAATAAACATTTCTTTTCTCCTTAATCTATTTCCGTTCTATAAAACGGTGCATTCTTTTTTCGTTGATAGATCATGATGCTGATTCCAAGTAGGATGAGAAGGAGGGAAAGCCATTGTGATACTCGAATTCCCAAAAACATCAAGCTATCCGTCCGCATTCCTTCAATAATCATTCGACCAAAGCCATACCAGATTAGATAGAAAGCTGTAATTTCACCCTTTCTCATAAGTTTCGGACGACGACGTAAGTAAAGAATCAGAACAAAACCAAGCAAGTTCCAACAAGATTCATATAAGAATGTCGGTTGACGGTAATGTCCATCAATAAACATCTGATTCCGAATGAAAGAAGGTAAATAATCTAAATTCTTAACAATCGCTCCGTAGGCTTCTTGGTTAACAAAATTGCCCCAACGGCCAATACTTTGAGCAATCATGACACTCGGTGCAGCGATATCTAAAAAATCAACCGGGTCAATCAAACGACTGCGTGAAAACAGGTAGAGGACTAGAGCCCCTGCAAGGAGTCCACCATAGATAGCAATCCCACCGTTCCATACGGCAAAAATCTCTCCTGGATTTTCCCTGTAATATGACCATCGAAAAATAACATAGTAGAGACGTGCACCTATAATCGCTACTGGAAAAGCAATTAGAATGAAATCAATGATATCGTCTGACTCTATCCCTTTACGAGGGGCTTCTTTCATAGACAGGATGACTGCCAAAAGGAGACCGAGGATAATACAAATCGCATACCAACGGATACTAAAGGGGCCGAGTTGAATGGCTACTGGATTCATACTTTCACCTCATTCTGATCAATCAACCGGGTCAATCGATCTTCAAAGGTTTTAGTAGCATCATATCCCATTTCTTTGGCGCGGTAATTCATAGCTGCCGCTTCAATGACAACGGAAATATTGCGACCTGTCTTAACAGGGATGCGAATTCTTGGAATGGTTACTCCACAGAACTCAATCTCTTCCGCATTATTGCCTAGACGATCATAGGTTTGTTCCTTGGTGTAGTTTTCCAAGTAGACAGCGATTTGAACCTGTGAAGAATCTTTCACTGCACTGGCACCATAGAGACTCATGACATCAATGATCCCTACTCCCCGAATCTCCAACATATGGCGTAGAATTTCAGCAGGCTCACCCCACAAGGTCATCTCATCACGAGCAAAGACATCTACTCGGTCATCCGCCACCAATCGATGGCCTCGTTTGACGAGTTCTAACCCAGTCTCACTCTTCCCGATTCCGCTATCTCCTTGGATGAGAACCCCCATACCATAGATATCCATCAATACTCCATGGACACTGGTTCGTTCAGCAAGGAGAGAATCTAGGTAGCTTGATAGTTCACCCGACAAGCGACTAGTTGGAACGCGACTGCTTAAAATGGCGATTTGCTTTTCCTCTGCAGCTAGGAGCATTTCTTCAGGAACCTCTAGATCCCGCGCGATAATGAGTACGGGCGTTTCCGGCTGAAACATCTTTCTCAATACTTGGTGTCGATTGTGGGAGGTCATCTTGATGAGGTAAGACCACTCTTTCATCCCAACCAATTGAATCCGCTCTGGAGTATAGTAATCAAAATATCCTGTCATTTCAAGTCCAGGACGTGAAATATCTGCCGTTGTAATCTCCTTATCAAAGAGACTTTCATTGCCATAAATAACCTTCAAACGAAGCTTTTTAATTAAATCTCGGACTGTTATTGCCATAGGCTTCTCCCTTTTTCTTTTCTCTTTCTATTATAGCAAATTATTCCCTGGTAAGACTTGCTCAAGCATCATTTTTTAGTATCGAAACTGAGGCTATTATTCTCACACGCATTCCAGTACCCTTTGATTTCCCTATTTATCCTTTTTTCCCATTTTTCAATCGTTTCTTCTTTTGAAAAAAAGATGAGAGTGGGACAGAAATCGGTAATTCGTTAGAATTCGATTTCGTCGTCCCACCTCCGCACAGTTGAGTAGGGCTGTAAAAGCTGATGAAATCAGCATAGTAGAGCCCACTCAACCACTGCGTCTTGCTCGATAATCAAAAGAAAATTGAGAGGCTAGGACTTTTGTCCCAGCCTCACTTTCTTATTCGATTCATGAAAATTCTTTAAAAGAATGGATCGTCATCTTTGATCACTTGAGCATCCTTACGTTTGCGAGGTCCGAGGCCGTACTTTTCTCTTTCAAGATCTTCTTTATAAGGCAAGGAGAAGGCACACAGGCAATAAATAGCTAAGCCTACAAGCCCATAAAAATGAAAGATACTAAAAAGCACAAAGAGAAAACGCAATAGGTTTGCATCGAGCCCAAATCGATCCGCTAGTCCAGCAAATACTCCAAAAACGATTCTGCCTCGACGTACTTTATAAAATGTTGGATTCAAGGGCCTACCTCCTATTATTTTAGAACAGTATATCCCGAAATCAAGTCACTGTCATCAGACTCAAGGCCGATTTCCTAGTTTAGTTGGACCTTGATACCTGAGTAGTCCTCTGCACCGGCCACAGCGGTACTTTTGAAGATTAATCTGCCGCTTTCTTCTGAATTCTTGCCCACAGTTCGTACAAACATAAATCTTATAGTTTTCCTTACCAACTGAAGGGGCATAACGCAAGCCATCTACCTCTTTGAGCAAGGCCTTGAAATCTTGATCCTGATGACGATACCCCTTTTTCATATGGTAGAGATGATAGTGACACAACTCATGGCGGACAATCTTTCGAAAAATCTCCCAGCCAAATCCTTCTAGTATTCTGGGATTGAAATCTAAATGACCATCTTTAGGAAAGAAGCGACCACCGGTCGAACGCAGGCGATTATTCCAGATGGCTTGATGAAGAAAGGGGCGGCCAAAATCTTCCAACGATACTTCTTGAACGTATTTAGTTAGATTCATGTGGTACCAAGAGGGAAAGATTTACTTTTTCCCGTTCTAAATCAATCTTGTAAACCCAAACGGTCACTAGGTCGCCAACTGAAACAACTTGACTTGGATGCTTGATAAATTGCTGGCTCATTTGTGAAATGTGGATCAAACCATCTTCATGAATCCCAATATCGACAAAGGCCCCAAAGTCAACAACATTGCGGACAACCCCTTCTAGTTTTTGACCAATCTTCAAGTCCTTCAAATCAAGAACATCCTGGCGAAGGACGGGAGCATCAAAAGAATCACGTAAATCACGACCAGGTTTGAGAAGATCTGCGACAATATCTTTTAAGGTCTCAGGGCCAATTTCAAGCTCCTGGGCCATAGAAATTGTGTCAATTTGTTTTAATTTGGCTTGGGCTTCTTCATCCATCTCCCTAATCCCTAGTATGGTAAAGAGCTTCTTCACTGCAGGGTAACTTTCTGGATGGACCCCTGTCCGATCGAGGAAATTCTCACTTTCTGGAATCCGTAAGAAACCAGCTGCTTGTTCAAAGGCCTTGGCTCCCAGACGAGGTACTTTTTTAATTTGCGCCCGAGAGGTGATTAACCCTTCTTCTTCCCGATATTTCACGATGTTCTCAGAAATGGTTTTATTGAGACCAGCCACGTGAGACAAGAGAGCTGGACTAGCAGTGTTTATATTAACACCGACTTGGTTCACCACAGTATCGACAACAAAATCAAGGCTTTCAGATAATTTCTTCTGGCTGACATCGTGCTGGTACTGGCCGACTCCGATTGATTTTGGATCAATCTTGACCAACTCAGCCAATGGATCCTGCAAACGACGGGCAATGGAGATGGCTGAACGCTTTTCAACCGTCAGTTCCGGAAACTCATGGCGAGCCAATTCACTAGCTGAATAAACAGATGCACCACTTTCATTCACAATGACATAACTCACATTTGGAACTTCCTTGAGGACTTCCGCAACAAAGGCTTCGCTTTCTCGACTTGCCGTTCCATTCCCAATCGCAATGATTTCCACGCTGTATTGACGAATTAACCGCTTCAGTTCTTCTTTGGCAGCTTCAATTTGTGCTGCTTTAGCCGGTGCAACAGGATAAATCACCTGAGTGGTTAACATCTTTCCTGTTTGATCGACAACAGCCAATTTGGCTCCTGTCCGGAAAGCTGGGTCAAAGCCTAAGACCACGCGCCCCTTGAGGGGAGCAATCAGCAAGAGGTGACGAAGATTTTCAGAGAAAAGCTGAATGGCCCCATCTTCTGCCACTTCTGTCAATTCTGTCCGAATTCGACGCTCCATAGCTGGTAGCATTTTCTTTTTCAGAGCCTGGTTAATGACTTCTTCAATGTAGCTATTCTTCGATTTAAATCGGGCTTCAAAGTGACGAATCAAACGGTCTACAGGATGCTCAAAGCCAACCTTCAATACCCCCAATTTTTCTCCACGGTTTAAGGCAAGGGTTCGGTAGCCCTGCATGTTTGCAATCTTCTCAGAAAAATCATAATAGATTTGGAAGACTTGCTTCTCGTCTTTGCTCTCATCCTTCAAGCTAGAAGTGATCAAGGAGTGTTTGCGAATCTCCTGGTAGGTAAGGTTGCGCAATTGTGGATCTTCTGCAATGGCTTCGACCAAGATATCGATTGCTCCAGAAATGGCATCTTTTACAGTTGGGAAAGCCTCAGATAAAAATTCCTCTGCGGCTCTTTCCAAATCCTTTTGATCTTGGAGAATCATCCGAGCAAGCGGGAAGAGCCCTGCCTCACGCGCAATGGTAGCCTTGGTCCGGCGTTTTTCCTTGTAGGGAAGATACAACTCTTCTACATCTGCCAGTTTTTCAGCCTGCTCAATCGCTTCTTTTAGGGCTGGGGTGAGTTTCCCAAGCTCCTCAATCTTAGCCAGGACAGTTTCTTTCCGATCAGCCAAGGCTGTTAAAGACTTGTCCATATCGATAATGGCTTTGATTGCTACTTCATCTAGATTCCCTGTAGCATCTTTCCGATACCGGGCAATAAAGGGAATGGTAGATCCCTCTGCTGTTAAGGTCAAAACAGTATCAATTTGTTTGAGACTGACGCCCAATTCTTGGGCTATTTTTTCATATTTTTCCATAGCTTCTATTATACCATAGAAGGCCTTCTATACTGCATTTTCATCCTGTTTTTGGACTTGATTTTCCCCTCTTTTTTGAGAATTTGATATAATGAGAAAAAAGAAAAGGAGACCTATTCATGGCTATTAAATTTTCAAAAACAGACGATCTAGACAAACTCTTTGAGGAATTTGCTGTCTTACCAGATCCCCCTCAAGTCACTTTCCCAGATGTTAAGAAGGAAGCAACTAAAGGAAAAAAAGAGCAGAAGGATTCTGACAAATGAATTTCTTTCAGCAGCTGCCAACCAGTGTCCTTCAAGCTGGAGCAATTTTTCTTTCAATTATGATCGAAGCCCTTCCTTTTGTTTTGATTGGAAGTCTCATTTCAGGGGCAATCGATGTCTATATCACCCCCGAAAAAGTCTACCGAGCTCTTCCCAAAAATAAATGGGGGAGAATTCTGTTTGGGACCTTGATTGGCTTTATTTTTCCTTCCTGTGAGTGTGGTATCGTCCCCATTATCAATCGCTTTTTAGAGAAGAAGGTGCCTAGCTATACAGCTGTGCCCTTCCTAGTGACAGCTCCGGTTATTAACCCCATTGTGCTCTTTGCTACTTATTCTGCCTTTGGGAATTCTTTTCAAATGGCTCTCCTACGGGCCATCGGATCGATCCTGGTGGCAACTGTTCTGGGGATTTTCCTAGGATTTTTCCAAACAGCTTCTATCCAACGGGCCAACCGTAAGGAAGTCCATGTTCATGACTTTTCAAAACTATCCGCCGCTCAACGCTTCTTTCAAGTATTTGTGCAGGCCATTGATGAGTTTTTCGATACTGGACGCTATCTGGTCTTCGGTTGTTTATTTGCCAGCGTGGTTCAGGTTTATGTGCCAACTCGCGTGCTGACTTCTATCTCCGCGACGCCACTCCTAGCCATTCTTCTCCTTATGCTTCTCTCCTTCCTCCTCTCTTTGTGTAGTGAGGCTGACGCCTTTATTGGCTCTTCCCTCCTCTCAAGTTTTGGCTTGGCTCCTGTCCTAGCCTTCTTGGTTATCGGACCTATGCTAGATGTCAAGAACCTCTTGATGATGAAGAATTATCTGACCAATCGCTTTATTGTCCAATTCATTAGCATCGTTAGCCTAGTTGTCTTGGTTTATGCTTGGTTTGTGGGGGTGGTCCTATGATTCGATTTCTCATTTTAGCAGGCTATTTCGAAATTACTATGTATTTGCAGCTTTCTGGCAAGCTCAACCAATACATCAATATGCATTATTCCTATTTAGCCTATATCTCTATGATTCTTTCCTTCCTCCTGGCTGTCGTCCAGCTCTATATCTGGATGAAGAATCTACCCGTTCATAGTCACCTAACCAGTAAAAAAGCTAAAGTCATGAGTATTCTTCTGCTCCTGATTCCCTTAATTGTAGGGATTGGCTTCCCGACTGTGACCTTGGATTCCCAAACGGTTTCAGCCAAGGGCTATCATTTCCCCATTGCGGCTGGCTCTTCTAAGGATATTCAAAATGACGAGGGAACAACCAACCAATATCTCAAGCCTGATACCAGCAGTTATTTCACCAAATCCGCTTATGAATCTGAGATGAGGACTGCAGCTAAGAAGTACCTCAAGCAGGATCATATCCAGATCACGACAGAAAACTATATGGAAGTCATGGAAGTCATCTACGACTATCCAGATGAATTTGCAGGGAAAACCTTTACTTTAACCGGCTTCATTTATAAGGATCCCCAGGATCCGGGTAGCCAGTTCCTTTTCCGTTTTGGGATTATCCACTGTATCGCCGACTCAGGTGTCTATGGTTTGTTAACCAAAGGGGCCTCTCAAACCTATGAAGACAATACCTGGGTCCAAGCGACTGGAACTCTCAAGATCCAGTACCATAAACAACTTGGCCAAAGCCTTCCTGTCTTAGATATAGAGGAAGCTCACTCAGTAGAAAAACCCGCCAATCCTTATGTTTATCGGGTATTCTAGGCAGTCTATCACTCAACAGGTTGTGACCTTTCGGTCCAACCTTTTTTTCGTGGCTTCTTCCCTCATCCTTCTCTATGAAACTCAGAATCCTTTTACTTTCAAAGAGAAATTTTCTGAATTTTATGGTAGAATATGGTTTATCAAGTTAGAAAATAGGTATGAACATGTCTTCAAAAGTAATTGTAACCATTTTCGGGGCCAGTGGAGATTTAGCCCACCGCAAGCTCTACCCTTCCCTTTTTAGACTCTATAAAACTGGAAATCTTTCCGAGCATTTTGCAGTGATTGGAACTGCTCGTCGTCCTTGGAGCAAGGAATACTTTGAATCCGTTGTCGTTGAATCCATTTCGGATTTAGCAGACAGTCCTGAACAGGCGCAGGAATTTGCCAGTCATTTTTACTACCAAAGCCACGATGTTAATGACACGGAGCACTACATCAAGCTTCGTGAACTTCAAAATCAGCTCAATGACACCTACCAAGCTGAGCATAATAAACTCTTCTTCCTATCCATGGCACCTCAATTTTTTGGTACAATTGCCAAACATTTGAAATCTGAAGGCATTGTGGATGGAAAAGGCTTTGAACGTTTGATCGTTGAAAAACCATTTGGAACGGATTTAGAAACAGCTAGTCAGCTCAACAAAGAACTGGAAGAAACCTTTGAGGAAGAGCAAATTTTCCGGATTGACCATTACCTCGGTAAAGAAATGATCCAGTCCATCTTCGCCCTCCGTTTTGCCAACCTAATCTTTGAAAACGTCTGGAACCGTGACTATATCGACAATGTTCAAATCACTTTCGCAGAACGGCTAGGAGTTGAAGAACGTGGTGGCTACTATGATGAATCTGGTGCCCTCCGCGACATGGTGCAAAACCATACCCTTCAATTGCTCTCACTCTTGGCTATGGACAAACCAGCTTCCTTCACCAAGGAAGACATCCGTAAAGAGAAGGTGAAAGTTTTTGAACAATTGGTTAACCCTTCTGATGAAGAATTAAAGAAACAATTCATCCGAGGCCAGTACCGTTCAGGAAAAATCCAAGGAAAAAAAGACATCTCTTATCGCAGTGAACCAAATGTCAATCCTGAGTCCATGACCGAGACCTTTGCCTCTGGTGCCTTCTTTGTGGACAGCGATCGCTTCCGTGGAGTACCTTTCTTCTTCCGTACTGGAAAACGTCTGACCAAAAAGGGAACCCATGTGAATGTGGTCTTCAAACAGATGGACTCTATTTTTGGTCAAGAAATTGCACCAAATGTGCTGACTATCTACATTCAACCGAATGAAGGTTTCTCTCTCAGTGTCAACGGGAAAGAAGTTGGCGAACAATTCCAGATTGCTCCGATATCTTTTGACTATGAAACGGATGCGACAGCGACCGGTGCTTCTCCAGAGCCTTACGAAAAGTTGATCTATGATGTCTTGAACAATGACTCTACCAACTTCAGCCACTGGAACGAAGTTAGAGCCTCTTGGAGCTTGATTGACCGAATCGAACACATGTGGTCTGAAAATCAAGTGCCTCTTCATGAATATAAATCTGGAACCATGGGACCTCAAGCTTCCTTCGACCTCTTGAAGGATTACAATGCTGAATGGGTCTGGCAACCAGCAATTGAAGAATAAATCGTTCAACTGACTAAAGGTGCAACTTAAAAACTCATCTCTTTCTAGAGATGAGTTTTTTTGTTTATATCAAACCTTCTAACAAGCCACGCATAAAGTTTTCAGAATTGAATTCACCGATATCATCGATTTTTTCACCAAAACCGATTAATTTCACTGGAATATCCAATTCTTCTCGAATCGCAAGAACCACTCCTCCTCGAGCTGTTCCATCAATCTTAGTGAGAACGATACCGGTAATCGGAGTAATCTTTGAGAATTCCTTGGCTTGAACCAGTGCATTTTGTCCTGTGGAAGCATCTAGGGCCAAGAAGGTTTCATGAGGGGCCGTAGGATCCACCCGTTTGATAATGCGACCGATTTTTTCTAATTCGGCCATCAGATTGTCTTTGTTCTGCAGGCGACCAGCTGTATCAATCATCAAAACATCGACTTGCTCTGCCACGGCCCGTTCCATTCCATCAAAGACTACACTTGCAGGATCTGACTTTTCTGGACCAGTGACAACAGGTACATCCACACGGCGTCCCCATTCAGCCAACTGAGCAACGGCGCCTGCCCGGAAGGTATCTGCTGCGACCAGCATCACTTTTTTCCCTTCCTTCTTGTATTTATGAGCTAGTTTTCCGATAGAAGTGGTTTTTCCAACGCCGTTCACTCCCACAAAGAGCATGACGGTCAAGCCGTCTTTAAAGTTGATTTGCTCATTGTATTGACCATCTTTTTCATAGAGATCCACCAATTTTTCAATAATCACGCGACGCAAAGCATCCGGTTTCTTGGCATTTTCCAAACGAGCTTCATAGCGGAGCTCTTCTGTCAGATTCGATGCGACCTGGACTCCTACGTCACTCATAATCAAGAGTTCTTCTAACTCTTCAAAGAAATCTTCATCGACAGAACGGAAGTTAGCAAAGAAGGCATTAAGAGCTGCTCCAAAGCCGGTCCGAGTTTTCTTCAAGCTCCGATTGTATTTTTCTTGAACCGTTTCTGTTGGTTCAGCAATCTCTGGCTCACTCGTCGTTTCTTCTACTACAGACTCTTCTTCAACTTCTTCTGAAATTTCAGGTTCGCTAGTAGGTTCCTCTACTGACAATTCTGCTTCAACCCCTTCTGAAAAATCGGATTCGTTAGTAGGGGCCTCTACTGGTGATTCTACTTCAAGCTCTTCGGTTACTGCCTCTGAACTTTCAGCTGTTTCTTCTTCAAGGATTGGTGCTTCCTTTACCACTTCCAATTCTGGCACAACTTCAGACTCTTCTTCTACTACCTCCTCAGGTTCGTTGGAAGAGCTTGAAGTCTCAGCTTCTGTATCTAGCCGTTCAAGAACTTCTTCTTCAAGGGCTTCTTGGGCAAGATCTGATGAAGAATCTAGCTGCTCCTCATTCACACTCACTTCTTGTGAAGCTTCTATTTCTAAAGTCTGGTCTTCAGTCACAGGAGCTGGCTCAGCTACTTCCTCAGGAGAGGTATCCTGCACTACTTGAGAAGGGGCCTCTTCCTCGACAGCTTTATCCTGTTTGACAGGCTCTTCTGTAGGTGCTTCTTCACTAAATGCTTTCGACTCTTGAGCTGATCGCGCTGATTCGGCAGCCATTCGCTCTTTCAATTCCGCATAGTAGGCTTCCATTGCCGAAATCTTAGCTTCATCACTTTGTGAAGCCTTACTTGTTTCTGGCTCAACTAAGGAACTTGCTTCCTCAGGACTTTCCACAATCTCTTCTGTAAGTTCTTGGGTTTGTGGTTTTGTTTCTTCTTTTCTTCCAAATAGTCGGTCAAATAATCCCATTATTGACCCTCCTTCAATACATATTCTTCAATCGCTCTTCCGACTGCATCTTCATCATTGGTGTAGTCTGAGACTAGTGTGGCAATCTCCTTCACCTCATCCACCGCATTGGCCATGGCGATTCCTAGTCCTGCCCATTTTAACATGCTGGCATCGTTGGCCTCATCACCACAAGCCATGACTTGACTAGCATCGATTCCTAAATACGCAACCAAAGCCTCCAAGCCTCGATCTTTTTGAACACCTTTGGGGCACCATTCCAAGAGCATGTCTCTGGATTTAAAAATCTCAAAACGCTCCCCTAAGTCAGGAGAAATCTTTGAAATAGCTCCATCCAAATAGTCCTGTTGAAAAGCTGTCACACACTTATTATAAGCTATCTGACTGGACAAATCCTCAATAGAAACAGGAATAAAGTTCAAGTAAGGATTATAGAGAGGGTAAAGAGATTCTTGATCAGATGCCAGTGTATAAACATCCCCCTCACTAATGGCGTCTAGGGGCAAACCAAGGGCCTCTGTCTCTTCATAAATGCGGACGACATCATCTCGAGAGAAAACTGTTTTCGCAATGATCTCTCCTGTATTCTTTTGTACCAAGCCTCCATTAAAGGTAATGGTGTATTCATCCGACAAGCCGGCTGTTCCAATCTCTTGGAGCAGAAAATCCATGGCCTTGAGAGGACGTCCCGTCGTCAAAACCACCTTGACCCCTTTTTCTTGTGCTGCACGAATAGCAGCCAGGTTCCGAGGGGAGATTTTCTTTTCTGAGTTTAAGAGAGTACCGTCCAAGTCTAGTGCGATAACCTTAATCTGGCTCATAGTTCTTCCTCCATATAGCGCAGGACAGATCCTGTCGAATGATGGGGCAATATGGTTTCAGCCAATTCCAAAATCTCTGGTCGGGAATTTTCTGGTGCAATTGGATGGCCAACAACCTGCATCATATGAAGATCATTGAGATTATCTCCAAAAGCTAGGACTTGGTCTCGACTAATGCCCAACTGATCCATTAGGGCTTGAATGGCGACTCCTTTGTCCACATAATCCAAGACAATATCAATACACTCATAACCCGTCGTCATGGCCTTAACACCCTCCACATTTTGGGTAACCCAGGCTTCACCTTCCGCTAATACTTCTTGGTCAAAATTGGTGGTCATCTTAAAGACAAGATCATCAATTTCTGAAAAATCTGACACCGTTTGAATGTTTTCATTGTAATTTTGCGAAGCAGTTAGATAGTCTGGATCAACAGTCTTTAAAACATAGCTCCCGCGTTTTCCCGTTAACAAGCACTTATTTTTATCAAAATAGGGACTTTCCTGCAACTTAGCAAACATGGCCTGATAAAAATCTGGACTCATGGTCGCTTCATAGACATCTTCACCATGAAACTCAACAACACTGCCGTTTTCAGCTATGAAAATAATCTGATCCTGGACCTCTTTAAAGATTGTCTTCAAAGAGAGGAGAGGCCGACCACTTGCTGCCGCAAAGTAGATCCCTTTTTCTTGAAACTTCTTTAGTACCTTTAGGAATAAAGCTTGATCAAATTCATGATTTTCATCCAAAAAGGTCCCATCCATGTCTGTTGCGACTAATTTAATTTCCATTATCCATTCCTTCTATATCTTTCAGCTTCACAGATACAATCTTAGAGACTCCGGATTCTTGCATGGTCACTCCATAGATGGAATCTGCTGCAGCCATGGTTCCCTTACGGTGGGTAACCACGATAAACTGACTTTCCTTATCAAAACGATTAAGATAATCTCCAAACCGTTTTACATTGGCTTCGTCTAGAGCCGCTTCTACCTCATCCAAGATGACAAATGGAATAGTCTTGACACGAATGATTGAGAAAAGTAACGCCAATGCTGACAAAGCTTTCTCCCCACCACTCATCAAATTCAAGGATTGAATTTTCTTACCAGGCGGTTGAACAGAAATCTCGACCCCAGCTGACAAGAGATCTCCATCCGTCAAGATAAGATCAGCTGATCCTCCCCCAAACATCTGTTTAAAGGTGACTCGGAAGGATTCACGAATCGCTTCGAATGTAGATTTAAAGCGTTCCTTCACCTCATCATTCATGTCATTAATAGTTTCGAGAAGAAGATTTTTGGCTGCCAAGACATCTTCTCGTTGTCCGGAAAGGAAATCAAATCGCGTCTTGACCTCATCGTATTGTTCAATAGCATCAATATTGACAGGTCCTAAGGCTTTTATCGCTTTCTCCAAGTCTTTTAATACTTGCTCAGACTGGGCTAGATTTTCTAGTTCGTTGGCCTGATTAGATGCCTCTTCAAAACTCATCTTGAATTCATCGGTCAGAGCTAACATCAGTTTATTTAACTTATCTGCTAAGCGATCGCGATTGGATTCTGCTTTAGCCTGGAGGCGAATCCACTCCTCATTTTGACGACGTGCTTGTTCCATATGCCCCGCCACATCTTCAGACTGGCCTTCCAAATCCTCTAATTCAAATTGCTTACGAATCACAGCTTGCTCCAGAGCGGTTTTCTCTTGAAGGGTTGCTTGCAGTTGTTTTTCAAGGATAGAAACATCGATTTGCTCATGTCGATCTTCTCCCTGCTCAATCGCATATTGGAGAGCTTGGATTTCCCGTTCAGTAGTAGCCAACTCTTGCTGCAAGCGTTCGGCATCTGTCTGGTCATAGGTCAATCGACTCTTCAACTCTGTTTTCTGTAATTGGAGCTTGGCAATGGCTGCTCGTAAATTTTCAATTTTCTCCACAACGACATCTTTATTGAGCTTGACTTCTTCAATCTCAGCAGTGACTTGCTCTTTTTCCGCCTCAATTTCTTTCAGTCGCGCTTGCAAGTGATCCCGTTTTTGGAGGAGCTCCTGGTCGCTACCTTCATCCAGCTCTGTACGGATAAGTTCTAACAGTTCTTGGGCATCCAAGAGTTGCTGGTGAGCTTGCTCAAAAGCCAATTGAAGGCGTTGCTCTTCTAGTCGTGCCCCTTCTCCTTGGCCTTTCAAAGATTCTAGTTTTTCTTGTGATTGGATCACTTGGTCCTGTTGCTCTTGCACTTGCCCTTCTACTTCTCGCAAGTTCTTCTGAAGAGAGACCAATTCTTGGTGCAAGCGATCCAATTCAGGCTTGATAAAAATCGAATTATTGGTTCGATTCGCTCCCCCTGCATAGGAACCACCTGTGCGAAGTTCGGTTCCATCGAGCGTCACCATACGAACCTGGTAGGCGACCTTACGAGCAGCTGCCTTGGCATGGTCAATGGTATCAAAAATGGCCGTAACCCCCAGGAGGTTTTGGAAAATCGACTCTAGGGAAGGATCATAATCAACCAAACTGCTAGCCATCCCAAGGAAACCGGGACAGGCTTCAATCAGTTCTTGATTTTTTCCAGCTAGGTAGCGTGGTTTGATGGTGGTCAGAGGAAGGAAGGTTGCCCGACCTGAGCGATTCTTCTTCAGATATTCAATCGCCCGTGTTGCTGCCCCTTCGTCTTCTACGATGATATGCTGACTGCTGGCACCTAGAGCAATCTCCAAGGCAGTCTGATACTTTGGTGAGAAGGAGAGTTTTTCACTGACAGCTCCTACAATCCCTCCCAGACGAGCCGCTTCTTGTAGGACACTCTTGACACCTGCATAAAAATTGCTATGATTTTTTTGAATCGCCTCTAAACTATTAATGCGAGCCTGTTTTTCCTTACTTTGATCCAGTAGAGCAAACATCTTGGCTTGCCCCGTTTGATAGGCCTGGCGAGCTTCCTCAAATCTTTTCGCTTCTGACTGATAGGTCTCAAGCAAGTGTTTCAGATGCTCTTGAGCGAGTTGATAAGCCTCTTTAGCAACTTGCTCTTTTTCCTGCAATTCTGTCACCATTTGGATTTGATTTTGGTAATCTTCCTTTTTACTTTGTGACAATTGAGCTGAAGCTTCCAATTGATTTTCAATGGTGGTTAATTCATTTGACCGCTCTGCTTCATCCTGCATCAAGGCCACGTATTTTTCACGTAGATACTCGATCACCTGATCTGGATCTTCTGAGAAACTCGCCAATTCTTTCTCCAGACTTTCGAGAGCTTCTTGGCTCTTTTGGAGTTCTTCTTGAAGACTTTTTGTATTGGCTTGTTTTTCTTCCAACTGATTCCGAAGAACTTGTAGGCGTTCTTCCAGATTATTGACCCGCTCTTGATTTTCCTGACGACTCCGAGCGACCTGTTGTGACTCCAAACGTGCCAATTCGATTTGTTTTTCTAAATCGCTTAAGAGGCGAGTCAATTCTATGAGACTAGCTTGATCATCCGATAATTGATGTTGAAGAGCCTGACGACTCTGTTTCAATCGGAGGCTTTCTGCTTCGTACTCTTCTCTTTTCTGGTAATAAGCCTTTAATTGTTCCTGAATGGAGGCTTCTTCTTGGACTGCTTGATCATAGTCTTTTTTATTGACTTCAATCTGAGCGATCAAGACATCCAAATAGAGAACTTGACGTTGCTGATCCAATTCTAAGAAACGTTTTGCAACGAGCGCTTGCTTTTCAAGAGGTTTGATTTGCCCCTCTAACTCAAAAATAATGTCTTCCAAACGGTCCAAATTATCCTGGGTTTGGACCAATTTAGATTCCGTTTCCTTACGACGCGTCTTAAATTTAAGAACCCCAGCGGCTTCTTCAAAAATAGCCCGTCTCTCTTCTGGTTTCGAGTTGAAGATTTCCTCGACCTTCCCTTGGGAAATAATGGAGAAAGAGTCTCTCCCAAGTCCAGTATCCATAAAGAGATCATGAACATCTCTCAAACGGACTTTCTTGCCATCAATCTTGTACTCACTGTCACCCGAGCGGTAGATATGGCGTTCTACTCGAATTTCTTTAGCAGCATGTTTGATAAAGCCATCCCGGTTATCCAGCACTACCGTTACACAGGCGTAATTCAAGGGTTTACGAGTCTCCGTCCCTGCAAAAATCACGTCGGGCATCTTGCCTCCACGCAGGCTCTTGACACTTGATTCCCCTAAGGCCCACCGTAGACTTTCTGTAATGTTTGATTTTCCAGATCCATTAGGGCCAACAACTGCGGTGACCCCTTGGTCAAAGATGACCCGGGTCTTATCTGCAAAAGACTTAAATCCTTGAATCTCAATTTCCTTTAAATACATGAGGGATCCACCTTATTTTCCACTGCTTTTTTTGCTGCTTCTTGTTCGGCAGCCTTTTTAGACCGGCCACGTCCTTGACCGATTAGTTTCCCATTGACAGACACTTGAACTTCAAATTCCTTGGCATGAGCTGGACCTGACTCACTCGTCACCTCATAGGTAATCTGTACATCGCCGTGGATTTGAAGGATTTCTTGCAAGCGTGTCTTATAGTCAATCACTTGTTCAAATTGACCTGCCTCGACTTTAGGAATCATGACTTGCTGAATGAAATTCCGAACAGTCTCCACACCCTTATCCAAGAGCAAGGCCCCTAAAAAAGCTTCAAACAAATCTCCTAAGATGGTATCTCGGTTACGTCCTCCAGATTTTTCCTCTCCCTTGCCAAGTTTGATAAATTGATCGAAACCACAATCACGAGAAAAACCTGCCAGGCTTTCCTCACGAACAATCATGGAGCGCATTTTTGACAAATCACCCTCTGGCTTACTTGGATAGAGGGCAAATAAATATTCGGAAATCACTAACTGGAGAACAGCGTCTCCTAAAAATTCCAAACGTTCATTATGTGAAATTTTTAAGAGGCGATGCTCATTCGCATATGAGGTATGTGTAAAAGCTGTTTCCAACAATTCTGTATCGTCAAAAGTCAGCCGAAATTTCTCAGCAAGAAGGTTATATAAGGCTTGCATCACATTACTACTTTCTTTCTTCATTTATGCATCTGGATCAAAGCTTATGACTCATTTCGTCCAAAAGATACACCCCTCTATTATACCAAAAACAATTTATGCTTACCATTAAATACTGATTGATTGCCATCAGTTGTAAAACAAATATTTTTTAGAAATTATAGTTTCCATTAATTTCTATCAATAAAAAAAGATGTATTCAATTTCGTATTCATTGCCCGCTTAATTGAGAAAATGAGCCTGAAGGCTTTTTTTATTTTGTCCGTTATAATAGACAATCTCAATAATTGTCGTTATAACAAAAAAACAACACATAAAGAGTTGTTTTTTTTGAAATCTTTGATTTTTCAGAAAGTTCACGAACTATTAATATTGATTTATTCCTAATGCTTCAGCAAAATCATATAATCTTTCGGCTGTAAGTAGGGCCACTTTATCCATACTAGTTTTTCCTTTTCTAAGGTCTGCCACCGTGGACCAAGGAACGCCTGCACCTTTAGCAATTGCGCTGGTACTTATTTCACTTTTTAATAATTTTTCTATCTGCTCTCTCATCTAACCACTCACTTTTACTTTTATTTGTCTTTTAAAATTATTAGAAATATAAAAAATACGAATAGGAAAATAAGTAAATATTTCATTTTTCTGTCTGATATGATATAATCATGGCGGTCTAAGGGGATTTCGCCCCAACCTACCAGAGCCTTACTTGAACCGCTTTTCTTTGCGTGGCTTGCGTTCTTTTGGCTCTTTTTTTATTGCTATGATAACACTTGCGATCCCTGTTAATAAGGCTCCAGTTGCTAGCATTAGTTCAGCAATCTCCGATGTTTTCATATCTTCCTCCTTTCTGATTATATCATATCACGGTTTGCCGTGATTATCAATGTTTTTTTTATAACTATTTTTATTTTTTTAATAACAAAAAGAGTGCGTATCGCACTCCTTTCCCTTGTTTTCACGATAGGATTTATGGGCTATTCTTTCTTTATCTCATTCTTCTTTATCCGGAATCACTTTGAACAAATAATAGCTTATAAAAATAGTTAATCCCACTAGACCTAATTTCACAAACCAAAGTGGAGCCAGGTAAATGGAAATCCCCATCAAAAGGTAAATTTGTAGGATAATTCGTTTTTTCCGCTTCTTAGAGATCGACTTTGTTTCCCGATAATCTGCTACATACGTTTGGTACAACTTGGTCCCATGTAACCAGTTTTCAAATCGTTGAGAACTTTTTGCAAAACAAGCCATGGCTAATAAAAGAAACGGGGTCGTAGGTAAAATCGGTAAAGGAATCCCAATAATCCCTAGTCCTAAGGAAATAAACCCCACTGTCATATACACATATTTCAAACTAACTGCTCCTATTCTTCCATTCATTTCCAACCTAGAATACTGACCGAAAAGAGAGTGGGACAGAAATCGGTCATTCGTTAGAATTCGATTTCGTCGTCCCACCTCCGCACAGTTGAGTAGGGCTGTAAAAGCTGATGAATTCAGCGTAGTAGAACCCACTCAACCACTCCGTCTTACTCGACAATCCAAAGACAATTGAGAAGCTGGAACTTTTGTCCCAGCCTCTTTTTATCTTTTAGATATCTACTAACGGAGTCGCTGTATCCGGAGATGTATCCAACACTTCAAAATCATGACCTACTGCCAAATCTGCTCGAGCCAATTGATTGACCATGGTCATATGGGCCAATTCCTTGATATTGTTTTCCTTGGATAAGTGACCCAGATAAATTTTCTTGGTCTTATTGCCAAGGGTCCGAATCATGGCATCGGCACCATCTTCATTAGAGAGGTGACCTAAATCGGATAAGATCCGTTGCTTTAATCGCCAGGCGTAAGAGCCTGCCCGTAGGATTTCCACATCATGGTTGGACTCAATCAAATAGCCATCCGCATTTTCAACAATCCCTGCCATCCGATCGCTAACATAGCCTGTATCTGTCAGCATGACAAAACTCTTTCCATCCTTCATGAAACGATAGAACTGTGGAGCCGCAGCATCATGGCTGACACCAAAACTTTCTACATCCAAATCTCCAAAGGTTAAGGTCTTGCCCATTTCAAAAAGATGTTTCTGAGAGTCATCGACCTTCCCAAGGTACTTGCTTCTCTCCATGGCCTTCCATGTAGCTTCATTGGCGTATAGGTCCATCCCGTATTTACGCGCTAGTACACCAACGCCATGAATGTGATCCGAATGTTCATGTGTAATCAAAATAGCATCAAGATCTTCGGGTTTGCGATCAATTTCTGCAAGCAAACCTGTAATCTTCTTCCCAGACAAGCCTGCATCGACTAGAATTTTTTTCTTAGGTGTCTCTAGGTAAAATGAATTACCACTCGATCCTGAAGCCAAAATACTATACTTAAACCCTTTTTCATCCATTTGTTTTCTTATTCATCCTCATTATCCCATCCATCATCTAGGATAGCATCTTTATCATATGGTAGAACAATCGTGAAAGTAGATCCTTTTCCATATTCACTCTTGGCCCAAATAAATCCTTTGTGTTGCTTGATAATTTCCTTCGCAATGGCAAGTCCTAAGCCAGTCCCACCCTGGGCTCGACTACGTGCCTTATCCACGCGATAAAAGCGGTCAAAAATACGAGGAAGGTCCTTTTTAGGAATCCCTAATCCCTTATCCGAAATCGAAATAATCAACTGGGCATCCGTTGTTTTCATTCCCACACGAATTTCCCCACCATCTGGGGAATATTTAATGGCGTTATTTAAGATATTATCTAAGACCTGCGTCATCTTGTCTGTATCAATTTCAACCCAGACAGGAGAAATGGGATAATCACGAACAATATCATACTTCTTCTCTCCAGCCTGATTTTTCATCTTATCAAAGCGGTTCAAAATGAAGGTGATAAAGGCTGTAAAGTTGGTCAATTCAACATCCAATTGACTGGTTTCATTATCGATCCTTGAAAGACTCAATAAATCCGTCACCATCCGCATCATCCGGTTGGTCTCTGTCAACGATACTTTAACAAATTCTGGTGCAACTGGCTCTGAAATGGCTCCGTCATCCAAGGCTTCCAAGTAGGATTTGACACTGGTCAGTGGGGTTCGGAGTTCATGACTAACGTTGGATACGAATAAACGACGTTCCCGCTCTTCCTTGTCCTGTTCGGTTGTGTCATGCAAAACGGCAACTAGACCAGAAATAAAACCAGATTCTCTCCGAATCAAGGCGAAGCGAACCCGTAAAGAGATGTACTCCCCATTTTCATCCTGCGAATCGATAGTCAGTTCTGGAACATTGGTAATCAAGTCTCGCAGTTCATACTCTTCACTAATACCAAGCAAATCCAGAATACTGATATTCATGACCTCTTCGACCACGACATTAAGTTGTTTGGCAGCCATTTCATTGACCAGGATAATCTGCCCACGACGATTGGTCGCTAAAACCCCATCTGTCATATAGGAAAGAATACTGGTCAAGCGCTTGGTTTCTTGCTCCAAATTTTCATGCGTCAAACGGATCACTTCTGATAAATCATTGATACTGTTGGAAATCTCTGTCAATTCAGGACCTCCTTGTAAATCAATAATATCTGAATATTCTCCAGCAATCAAACTCTTAATTTTATCATTCAACAGGCGTAGCTTCATGTTATCCCGACGATTTTCTAGAATCAGCAAGGCCACCACGATAATAAATCCAAGAGTGAGTAATATAAAAACAAAATTATAAGAGGTCATGACTTCTTTGATGTGATTAATCATTGTTTCTCATATAGTAACCGACACCGCGGCGCGTTAAAATATACTCCGGACGGCCTGGAATATCTTCGATTTTTTCACGCAAACGTCGAATCGTTACGTCCACTGTCCGAACATCACCAAAATAATCGTAGCCCCAGACTGTTTCCAGCAAATGCTCACGGGTCATGACTTGGCCTACATGGGTCGCCAAGTGATAGAGCAACTCAAATTCGCGATGGGTCAACTCGAGCTCTTTGCCTTTTTTCTGAGCAAGGAAGGCATCCGGAATGATTTTCAAATCACCAATCACAATATCTGAATCTGATGTAGACTCTGCCTGTGATTCTACCTTTAGTTCTGTCCGACGCAACAAAGCTTTTACGCGAGCTTGAAGCTCACGATTTGAGAATGGCTTAGTCACATAGTCATCCGCACCAATTTCAAGACCGATGACCTTATCAAATTCTGTATCTTTTGCAGAAAGAACAATAATCGGCACATTACTGGTCTTTCGAATGGTACGCGCTACTTCCAAACCATCAATTTCAGGAAGCATGAGGTCCAAGATCAAAATATCTGGGCTCTCAGCTTCGAAAACAGCCAGTGCTTCTTTTCCATCGAAGGCAGTCAAGACTTCATAGCCTTCTTTGGCCATATTGAATTTTATAATATCCGAAATCGGCTTTTCATCATCTACAACAAGAATTTTCTTCATACATGTACCTACTTCTATTTTTTTCTTTGCTTCTTCAGATCTCTGTCCTTTCATTATAGCAAATTTCTTTGAAAAATGGGAGTTATACTTTGATTTGTAAAGAAAGAGCAAGAAAAAGGTTGTGCAATAAAAAAAATGATAATCACAACATAGAAGTCACTAAAATAGTGCTTGAATAATTATTTTCAATCCACAAAAAAAGAGGCTGGGACAAAAGTCCTAGCCTCTCAATTATCTTTGGATTGTCGAGTAAGACGCAGTGGTTGAGTGGGCTCTACTACGCTGATTTCATCAGCTTTTACAGCC
>CABREZ010000007.1 GCA_902470035.1 uncultured Streptococcus sp.
TGATTGGGATTGGTTCACCCCAGTAACGTTGACGGCTAAAGAGCCAGTCGCGGAGGCGGTAAGTCACCTTCTCTTGACCACAGCCTTTTTCTTCCAACCAAGCTACGATTTTAGCAATCGCTTCTTCTTTGTTGAGACCATCTAGGAAGTCAGAATTGACATGAAGACCGTCTTCTGTGTAGGCAGCTTCTGCTACGTTGCCACCTTCCAACACTTCTACGATTGGAAGGTCAAATTGTTTGGCAAATTCCCAGTCACGTTGGTCATGGGCAGGCACAGCCATAACAGCACCTGTTCCGTAACTAGAAAGAACATAGTCGGCAATCCAGATTGGGATTTCTTTACCATTGACAGGGTTGATGGCATAAGCACCAGTCAAAACCCCTGTTTTTTCCTTGGCAAGGTCTGTACGAGCCAAGTCTGATTTCAAGCTAGCTTGGTGTTTGTAATCTGCTACGGCTTCAGCTTGTTCAGGACTTGTGATAGCATCTACTAGTTCATGCTCAGGCGCCAAAACAGTGAAGGTCGCCCCGAAAAGGGTATCTGGACGTGTCGTAAAGACAGTGAATTCCTTGTCAGTCCCTTTCACTTTGAAGGTGACATTGGCACCAGTTGATTTCCCAATCCAGTTGCGTTGCATGTCCTTTATAGACTCTGGCCAGTCCAAATCATCCAAGTCATTGAGCAAGCGTTCTGCATAAGCTGTGATTTTAAGCATCCATTGGCGCATTGGTTTTCGGACAACTGGATAGCCACCACGCTCAGATGTTCCATCAGGAAGGACTTCTTCGTTGGCGATGGCTGTTCCCAATTCTTCAACCCAGTTTACTGGCACTTCCGCTTCATAGGCCAAGCCTTTTTCATAAAGCTTGGTGAAGATCCATTGCGTCCACTTGTAGTAGTTTGGATCTGTCGTATTGACCTCACGGTCCCAGTCGTAAGAGAAGCCAAGCGCATTGATTTGGCGTTTGAAGTTGGCAATGTTTTCTGCTGTGAATTCCGCTGGGTCATTCCCTGTATCCATAGCGTATTGCTCTGCAGGCAAACCAAAAGCATCCCAGCCCATTGGATGAAGGACATTGTAGCCTTGGGCACGTTTAAAACGACTGAGAATATCTGTCGCTGTATAGCCTTCTGGGTGCCCTACGTGCAGACCTGCTCCCGAAGGGTAAGGGAACATATCCAATGCATAAAACTTCGGTTTTGAAGCGTCTGTTCCTGTCTTAAAGGTGTGATGGCCAGCCCAGTGTTTCTGCCACTTAGGCTCGATTTCTTTGTGATTGTAAAAACTCATGCTGTCTCTCCAATTTTCGTGATGCTCCTATTATACCATTTTTAGGGGATTTTTAAAGGTTCTATTCACCAAAAAGAGGCTGGGACAAAAGTCCTAGCCTCTCAATTGTCTGCGGAGGTGGGACGACGAAATCGAATTCTAACGAATGACCGATTTCTGTTCCACTCTCTTCCCTGTTCAATATACAATCGCTCTTAAAGCTCCTAGTCTTCTACGTGACTTTCTAGTTCTTTTTGAGCTTTCTTATTGGATTCTTCTTTTTCTTTCTTCCATTGTTCACGCGCTTCATCGTACTCCTTGGTTGTCAAAACTTTATCTTGCAATTCCAAGTACTTGTAGTTGAAGGTTTGACCCTTGTGTCCTGTCCAAGCAAAGGCAGCTGAATATGGAACTGTCTTACGCACACCTGGAGAGGCACCATCTGAATGAATCGGGATCAAGAGGGCACTATCTGTCAACCAAGCCTGAGCCTTGGCATATTTTTCATAGCGGACGTTGATATCTTTGGTTTCATTGTGCGCATCTTCGATCAATTGATCGTATTCATCAAAACCAGCTTCTTTGGCTGCGGCATTATTGGTACCCGCATCAAATCCAAAGTAGGCATTGGCATTTTCACCCGTCTTAGAGTTTGTGATATCTAGGTAAGAAGATGGGTCGGTATAGTCTGGTCCCCAACCCAAGTTGTTGTTCAAATCCCAGTCTTGTTGAGAAGCATTTTCAGCAAAGTAGGTCACTCGTTGAAGATCATCCTCAGAAACCATTTTTAGGTCGATAACAACATTTTCTGACCCTAGGGTTGATTCAATCGATTGTTTAAAAGATTGGGCCTGTTTAACGCCTACAGTATAAGTTGATGCTACTGGAAGATCCAAATGAATTGGGAATTCAACTCCTTGACTTTGAAGCACTGTTTTAGCCTTAGCAAATTCTTCTTTTGCCTTATTTGGATTATAAAGAGTATCTTTTCCATCTGTAACAGATACTCCTTGCCATTCTTCCCCATGTTCTCCTAGATATTTTTCTACCGAGTTACCAAATTCTTTTCCATCAATTTGAACAAAGCTAGGTGGAACAAAAGTATTTCGAATAACCTTATCGGCAGATGCCTCACCATTAGCTTGAGCTACATATGCCTGACGATTAAATGCAAACAAGACTGCTTGACGGAAGTCCTTATTCAAAATCGCTTTCTTGGTTGAGCTCTTTTGAGCGTCTGTGGTCTTGGCAGTTATCTCATATGCCTGGCGGTCGATATTGAAGGACAAGTTATAAATAGAGGAACCTTGGTCACTAAAGACAATATCGTCTTTGTGCTTTTTCTCAACACTCTTATAGTTAGAACCATTTGGAAAGACACGGGCAACCGTAAAGTCTCCGTTATCAAAGCCACGAATCAAAGATTCTGAATCTTGTCCATCATAATAGGTTAGCTTGACCTTAGAAATTTTTACATTATCAGCATCCCAATAAGAGGGATTTTTTTCAAGGGTAACAACAGATTTAGATGTGATGGATTTAATCAAGTATGGGCCACAATAAAGAATACTAGAAGGGTTCGTGCCTTGACCGTAGTCATCCCCTTTAGAATCTAAGAATTCTTTATTGACTGGCATTAAAATGCCCATAGTGGTTTTAGAATTCCAGAAACTTTCAGGCTGACTTAACGTATACTCAACGGTGTAATCATCAATAGCCTTGACTCCAACAGTAGAGAAATCTTTGGATTTTCCAGATACATAATCATCCAATCCTTTCACTGACTTCTGAACCAAGTAAAGAGCTTGAGACTTTTTATCCGCAGCATGCTGAAGCCCCGTCACAAAGTCTTGAGCCTTAACTTCTCCGAATTCTTCCCCCTCAGCGGTTACCCATTTAACCCCTTTACGTAGCTTATAAGTGTAAGTCAAACCATCCTTTGAGACAGACCAATCCTTAGCAAGAGATGAAATTAAGTTCCCATACTGATCCACTTCTAATAAGCCATCTTCAGCATTTCCTGTAAATTCTGAAGTTGATTGCTTATTGGACAGAGAATAATCTAATGTATCTGGATCAGTAGTGTAAACATAGCTAAAAACTTTTTCACCCGAACTTGAAGATTTCCCTCCTTGTGAGCAGGCTACCAGTGCGCTTACAGACAAAAGTAGAGCGCCGGTGGCTAAGAGTAGCTTCCCTTTTTTCATATGGATCACCTCTGTATAAAATGTTATTCTTCATATTAAATTATAGCACTTTGTGGAAAAATGTAAACGTTTAACTGTATAATATTCCAAAAGTTAAGAAAAATAGTGGTTTTGATTCCATACAAAAAAGCAGTATTGAACTGCTTCTTTGATAATGAATAAAAGCCCCTGCCACTATCTCCCCTTGCTTAAATCCCACTGACCAGGAGGGATACGAGGGTAAGGAAGCTATTCCAAGAGGCATGCTGAAGGATGGCCCAGTAGATCGATTTGGTATAGCGCAGGACCGCACAAAATAGCAAGCCTGGCACCAAGTAGACGATAAAGCTTGGCAAATCCCAACCATGCTGCCAGACATGCGAGAGGCTGAACAAGGAAGCAGACACCAGCATATCCAGCTTATACTTCTGATAAGATGCCAACGCCGTCATGACCAAATCACGAAATACTAGTTCCTCCACAATAGGAGCCAGCAAGCAGGCATAGACATAACGTATCAATACCAAGGCCCAGCCTGACAAACCACTAGATACTTCTGCAAGGGCTATGGAATTCTTAGTCGGTGGAAATACCTCTGCAGAAAACATATCCCATAAAAAGTGAGCAAGAAAAACAAGCACAAAAACCGCAAAATAAGAAGCTTTAAAAGTAAATTTCCCGTACAATTCCCAACGACGACTCTTTACCAAGAGTGTAACGGCTAACCCCCCAATCAATCCAATCAACAAGAGGAGCAAGCCATAATAAGAGTCATCCGATAGGTGGCCCACTAAATCCGTTGGGAGCCCCACGTTAAAAAGCGCAAAATTGATGCAGAGAATCCCTAGTGTCGCGAGTTGAAACGGTCTGTCTGTCTGTCTCATTGCATTCACCTTTCTATCTTACTTTCTTTTTCTACTAAACGCTGGCGCAATTTGCATTAACCAGCCAAAACCGCTACTCGTCGGAGACATTCCTTGATTCCCCCAGCCCGGGTAAATTCCAGAGGTTCCCCAGCCACCGCCACCATATGTTAGTTCAGGACTTCTGATTGGAGTAATCACCCCTCCAACTGTCTGTTCGAGCTCATTGGTCGTCAATTCTGTTTCTGTATAGATTTTCATTTTTTCTCATATTCTTTCTATCTAGATTTCAAAACACCATGATCAAGATTGCTATCATGTCTTACATACGAGCGAGCGGTGGTCGCTTCACAAAGCCAGGACGTCCAATCTCAATCTTATCAGACTGACCTGGAATCACATTTGGGCGAGAACCCCCACCTCCTACAATCTGTGACAATTCTTTTTGACTACATTCTGTCATTTCATTTCCTCCAATTTGTATTTGTAACGCTACCTCCTGAGTCTATCAAAAATCGGCGCATTTGCCTTTGATTCTTCTATACGGTTGCATTTTTCAGCTATATGGGAGGGAAAAGCTATTCATTCAGAAGGATACATCTCAAAATCAAACGAAACATTCAACCATCAAAAAAACCATCGCCAACAGACGATGATTTCTATATTTCTTTGATTAGCCTAAAGCCTTGGCATAAGCATCCACTGCTACAATGGCTTAAGCAATATCAGACGCTTGTACCTTGAATGGCATTCATGGAATGCGGCATTGATTTCCTATTTTTCTGCAGGAAGTTTCGGTAAACCGAATCGTCTCTCCTATCTTAGTTTACCAAATAATTACACGATCCTCTGGTGCGCGCCACATGCCATCTCCTTCTTTGACATCAAAGGTTTCAAAGAATTCGTCGAAGTTTGGCAATTGGACATTGGTACGGAGTTTTCCTGGTGCGTGGACATCAACACTTGCGAGGAGTTGCATGTACTCTGTCCGAGCTTTCATGCGCCAGATGCGAGCAAAATTAGTGAAGAATTCTTCTGCGGAGAAATCTTCCTCTTTCTTAGCAGCTTCAAGGGCTGCAGCGATCCCTCCAAGGTCTGCTACATTTTCAGAAACGGTCAATTTCCCGTTGATCTTAGCACCGTAAGAGTCTTGGCCTTCGAACTGATCGATGACCTTTTGAGTCCGAGCGGTAAAGGCTTCGTAATCTTCTGGCTTCCACCAGTCTTTCAAGCTACCGTGCTCGTCAAAGGAAGCACCATTGGTGTCAAAGGCGTGGGAGATTTCATGGGCAATGACTGCACCGATTCCGCCGTAGTTGGCTGATGACGATTGGTGAAGGTCATAGAATGGTGCTTGCAGAATTGCTGCCGGGAAGACGATTTGGTTTTGTTGCGGATCATAGTAGGCATTGACCATATTAGCTGGCATGTGCCACTCGCTTCGATCGACTGGTTGGTTCCACTTACTCCAGACATGCTCGATGGAAATTTGAGCCAATTTTTGAGCATTTTCCACCAAGGTCTTGCTTTCGTCGATGATCTTTTTGGCGTATGTTTCTGGTAATTTTTCAGGGTAGCCGATATGTGGTGTGATGACATTGAGTTTGACAATGGCTTTTTCACGAGTTTCAGGAGCGAGCCAGTCCGCTTTTTCTAAGCGATCCTTATAGACCTCAATCATGGTCGCTACTTTATGCTCTACGTCTGCTTTCGCTTCTGGTGAGAATTTTTCTCCTGCATACCAAAGGCCAAGTGCTTGGCTATAAGGTCCTTCTGCCAAAGCCAGAGCTGCTTTTTCTTTCGGACGTGCTTCTGGTGTCCCTGTAATCGTACGGCTATACTCACCAGATAAGACACGGATTTCTTCAGTCAAGAAAGACGTCCAAGAAAGAGCTGCACTGAGTTTCAACTTGGCATGAAGGGTTTCCCAGTTGGCTGCTGAGTAGAATTTTGGCGCAAATTCCTTCCAGAAGCGCTCTTCTGGAACAATGATAGTATCTGGCGTTTGCCCGATCACTTCTGTAAAGAAGGTATCGAGTGGCAATTCTGGAACCAAGGCCTTGAAATCTGCCCACTCATAAGGATGGTAGAGTTTGTTGTACTCGGATTTTTCTTCGTTTGACAAGACATATTTGGCCAATTCTGCATCGGCCGCAATCACCTTATCCAGGATATCTTTGATTTCTTCCTCTGAGAAATCAAATTTTGCCAAGAGCTTTTCAACCATTTGACGCCAAACAGCCAATAACTCTGGGCCTTTTTCATTGCCTTCTTCATAGTAGGTCGTATCAGGCAAGATCAAACCGAGTGCTTCTCCCCACAAGACATTCATTTGAGCATTCATAAAGTCTGGTGATACGCTAAATGGCAAGAGATTTGGTTTGCCAGCTAGTTCATAGATGCCTAACTTGCTGGTATAGTCTTCAAAAGAAGACAGAGCCTTAATTTCACTAATCAAAGGCATGACTGGTGCTACACCAGCTGCTTCCCGCGCATCAAAATCTGCCACCATTTTGTGGTATTTGACAAAGTTTTGGAGAATGCTGTCTTCGGGCAGCTCTTCTCCCCGTTGCCATTTTCCGGTAATATCCAACATCAAGTTTTCGATATCTTGGATCAAGTCCATAAAACCACCAGTTGACGGTTTGTCATCAGGAATAACAGCTGTCTCAGCCCATTCCCCATTGACGTAATCATAAAAATCATCTTGTAAACGTACCATTATCTTCTCACTTTCATTCTTTTCTATTAACCTTATCAAAAATAGGTCTATTTTTCAATGATTACAAAAGATTTAATCTAAATTATTTTAAAAATTAACTTGACTTAATTTTTTCATTCATGTATATTAATGGTAAAGGAGCAAAATCATGATTCAAATTGAACATCTAAGTGTTGCTTACCAGCAAACACTGGCCTTGGAGGATCTTTCCCTCACCATCCAGGGTCCAACCATCCTAGGCATTCTTGGACCCAACGGAGCTGGAAAATCAACCCTGATCAAGGCCATGCTAGGACTTCTCCCTCATTCGGGAAAGGTCCAGCTCGATCAAAAAGACCTCGGCCAAGTTCTTCAACGAGTGGCCTACGTCGAACAGAAATCCGCTATTGATTTCCACTTCCCCATCACGGTGCGGGAGTGTGTCTCGCTGGGGCTCTATCCCCATCTTTCTATCTTCAAGAGAAAAAGCAAAGAGGATCTCCAAAAAGTAGAAAATGCCTTGAAACTTGTCAATCTTCTTGATCTAGCAGATCGCCAGATTGGCCAGCTTTCAGGAGGGCAATTCCAAAGGGTTCTGATCGCCCGCTGCTTGGTTCAAGAAGCAGAGGTCATCTTCTTGGATGAGCCCTTTGCTGGGATTGACTCCGTTAGCGAAGACATCATCATGCAGACACTCCAAACCTTGAAAAAGGAAGGCAAGACCATCCTGATTGTCCATCACGATCTGAGCAAGGTCCCAGCTTATTTTGACCAGATCCTGCTCCTTCATCGCAAACTGATTGCTTTTGGGAAAACAGAAGAAACCTTTACCAAAGAGAATCTTCACGCAGCCTACGGTCATGAACTTTTTATAGGAGGTGAAATCAGATGATTGCAGAATTTATCGATGGATTACAACAATTTCATTTCCTCCAAAACGCTCTCATTACAGCTATTGCCATCGGGATCGTCGCTGGTGCAGTCGGATGTTTCATCATTTTGCGAGGCATGTCTCTCATGGGAGATGCCATCTCACACGCGGTCCTTCCAGGTGTGGCCCTTTCCTTTATCCTGGGCATCAATTTCTTTATTGGCGCCATTACCTTCGGGCTTTTAGCTTCCATCCTCATCACCTATATCAAGAGCAACTCCATCATCAAGAGCGACACTGCAATTGGGATTACCTTTTCTTCTTTCCTCGCCTTAGGAGTCATTCTGATCGGAATCGCTAAAAGTTCCACCGACCTTTTCCACATCCTCTTTGGGAATATCTTGGCCGTGCAAGACCAGGATATGTGGATGACCATCGGTATTGGGGTGGCGGTCTTGCTGGTGATTTGCCTGCTCTTTCGACCCTTACTGCTCACATCTTTTGACCCCGTTCTGGCTCAGTCCATGGGCGTCCGGGTCAAGGTCTATCACTACCTTCTCATGGTGCTCTTGACCTTGGTTTCTGTCACTGCTATGCAGAGTGTCGGGACCATTCTCATCGTCGCCATGCTCATCACACCCGCTGCGACGGCCTATCTCTATGCCAACAGCCTCTGGTCCATGATGCTCCTTTCATCCGGATTAGGTGCTCTTGCCTCCATCCTGGGACTCTTTATTGGCTATAGCTTCAACATCGCTGTTGGGTCTTGTATTGTCCTCACTTCTGCCATCTTCTTTCTCATCAGCTTCTTTATCGCTCCTAAGCAGAGAAAGAATAAGCACGCTCTTTCACCTCATTAAAGGAGAAACACATGAAAAAAATCGCTTCTGTCCTCGCCCTCTTTGTGGCGCTCTTATTCTGCCTTATGGCCTGTAGCAAAGGCTCTTCTTCCAAGTCTTCATCTGATAAATTGAAGGTGGTTACCACCAACTCCATCCTCGCAGATATCACCAAAAATATCGCTGGGGACAAAATCGAGCTCCACAGTATTGTCCCTGTCGGTCAAGATCCCCACGAATACGAACCGCTCCCAGAAGATGTCAAAAAAACTTCACAAGCAGACCTGATTTTCTACAACGGGATCAACCTCGAAACCGGTGGCAATGCTTGGTTTACCAAGTTGGTCAAAAATGCCAATAAAGTAGAAAACAAGGATTATTTCGCAGTGAGCGAGGGAGTCGACGTCATCTATCTGGAAGGGCAAAATCAAGCTGGAAAAGAAGACCCTCACGCTTGGCTCAATCTCGAAAATGGGATCATCTACGCTAAAAACATTGCCAAACAATTGATCGCCAAAGATCCAAAAAATAAGGACTTCTACGAAAAAAATCTAGCAGCCTACACTGAAAAACTCAGCAAGCTAGACCAAGAAGCTAAGCAAGCATTCAATAACATTCCAGCAGACAAGAAGATGATCGTAACCAGCGAAGGTTGC
The DNA here is from genome assembly GCA_902470035.1 of uncultured Streptococcus sp. Taxonomy (GTDB): domain Bacteria; phylum Bacillota; class Bacilli; order Lactobacillales; family Streptococcaceae; genus Streptococcus. Next base: position 9,390 of record CABREZ010000007.1, read on the forward strand.
TTCAAGTACTTCTCCAAAGCCTATGGCGTCCCATCTGCCTATATCTGGGAAATCAACACTGAAGAAGAAGGGACACCCGAACAAATCAAAACGCTGGTAGAGAAATTGCGTCAAACCAAGGTACCGTCCCTCTTTGTCGAATCCAGTGTCGATGAACGCCCTATGAAAACTGTGTCTAAAGATACCAATATCCCGATCTTTTCAAAAATCTTTACTGACTCGATTGCCAAAGAAGGCGAAGAAGGCGACAGCTACTACAGTATGATGAAATGGAATTTAGAGAAAATCGCAGAAGGTTTGAACAAATAAGGTTCTAAACTGATTAGATTCTCAAACAAATCAGTGGCTCTTCCCCCTTCATTGATGTACAATGAAAAGAAAAAAGGAGTCTTTGCTATGACAACATTTTTAGGAAACCCTGTTACCTTTACCGGATCTCAACTCCAAGTTGGCGATACCGCCCACGACTTTTCACTGACTACGCCAAACTTGGAGAAAAAATCTTTGGCTGATTTTGCTGGGAAGAAAAAAGTCCTCAGCGTGATCCCATCCATTGACACAGGCATCTGTTCCACTCAAACACGTCACTTCAACCAGGCCCTCTCTGACATGGAGGACACTGTGGTCTTGACCGTCTCTGTCGACCTTCCTTTCGCTCAAGGCAAATGGTGTGCTGCTGAAGGGATCGAAAATGCCATCATGCTCTCAGACTACTTCGACCATTCCTTCGGAAAAGCCTATGGCCTCTTGATCAATGAATGGCACTTGCTCGCACGCGCTGTCTTGGTCCTAGACGCGGATAACAAGGTCACTTACGTTGAATACCTCGACAACATCAACAGTGAACCAAATTACGAGGCGGCAATCGAAGCCGTCAAAGCACTTGGATAAAGTAAAAAGAGGTCTGTGACCTCTTTTCTATATCTACAAAATCTGTTCAGAGACTTTCCTTAGGTGAGTTTCTAAGAGGCCTTTGGCTTCAATCCGAAAGAGGACTACTATAAAATCCGATGGAGCCCATTCTTGAGTAAAAGTCGCCAGCGTAAGCGTGGGATGCCTCTGAGGAAACTCCGCACGCGCTTTGCTACTTGTTGCTTATAGCTCTTGCCTCCTTGTGCAAAGGTTCCCTTCCGACTCCAGTAGCCTTCAATACTGCGATCATTCTTCGGAGCTAGATAGCGAACACCTTGCTGATAGAGAACCTGCTTGCGAAATGGCGGATCCCAAAGTTTAACAGGATCAATATCCAAGTCCTTATGGGTCCGGCCCTTGGCTAAGCCATAGTTGAAACTGGCTCCATTGACAATGCCATTTTCAGAAATCTGATTCGGATCCACTTCATTGAGAAACTGGCCACCCTGATCCAGGATATACTCTGTATGGAAGTTGAGTAAGACCTTAAAATTCAACTGGGCCTGAGCACGAGATGGGAAGGCGAGCTGTCCGTCTTGATCCACATAGACCTTATTATGGAGACGAGCCGCTGCATAAGCATCGATTTTAATTCTTTTTGTCTCCTGCAAGTAAGCTTGTAGCGCCTCTTCATCCGTCTGTCCAGTTTTGGCATAATGCTCCCGAATCCACTGGGTCTGATAGGCAGAGAGCAGATAGCGGAACTGGTGGACCTGGCGTTTTAAAAGCTGGTCTCCTGCTTTGCTGGCTAATGGATCCTGAGCAAATGCTACTTGAACCACTCTTGAAAAAGAGGACCAAAAAGGCGAATGAGGCGGGCAATCTGGCCAGAACCGCTTCAGTAAGAAGGCGGTCTCCTCACAGGTCCCCGATAAATCCCGTGGCATGAGACAAAGGTGCATGACCCCTCTTAAGAGGGCCTGGGCACGGCCTTCCGTCAACCCTTGCAGTTCTCTCTGCCACATCTCTTGGAAAAGAGGGCTGGCAAAGACGAAGACAGAGCGGTAACAGTCTTGCCTTCTTGCTTCATCTTCGCAAGACTGCAGTCGTTCTTCTAAGTAGCTGAGACCTCTGGTCGTCCAGCCCAGTTTTTCCAATTCCAATCGCTGCATTTGCACCCTCCTTTCCACATTGCTTTTGGTTTATGCTTCTATACTATCATCTTTCACCCTCCCAGACAATTCCTATCCACTGGCCAAGCCATTTTACGCTTTTTTTGATATACTAAAAGGAGCGAAGAAAAGAGGACCCTATGACACCAAATAAAGAAGATTACCTCAAGTGCATCTATGAAATCGGCACGCAACATGAAAAAATTAGTAACAAAGAGATTGCGGCCCGGATGCAGGTTTCGCCTCCAGCCGTGACTGAGATGGTCAAACGCATGATCTCGGAGAATCTCCTCATCAAGGACAAGACCCACGGCTATCTGCTCACCGAGCTCGGCCTCCAAACGGTTTCTGATCTCTTTCGCAAGCACCGCTTGATCGAAGTGTTCTTGCTCAAAAAACTTGGCTATACGGCCGAAGAAGTCCATGAAGAAGCTGAAGTGCTCGAGCATACTGTCTCCGACCGCTTTATCGATAAACTTGACCAAATGTTAGACACTCCCAAGACCTGCCCCCACGGAGGAACCATTCCACCTAAAGGAAAACTTCTCATCGAGGCTTACCAGGACCGTTTGAGTGATGTCAGCAAACTGGGAACCTATCGTTTGCGAAGAGTCCAGGATAGCTTTGAATTGCTGAATTTTTTAGACCAGATCCAACTGACCATTGGAGATGACATTCTCTTCAAAGGCTACGACGATTACACTGGCCTCTATCAGCTCCAGATCAAAGACCAAGACATCCAGATCAATCATCTGATTGCCCAACAACTTTACATAGAAAAACATGCCTTTTGATGAAGGGCATGTTTTTTTCTTTCTATGGATTTTTCGTATCGAGGATGATGGTCACTGGGCCATCATTGATGAGTTCAATTGCCATATCTGCAGCGAAGACCCCTCGTTTGACAGGGACTTCCTTTTCTAACAAATCATTAAAATCATCATAGAGCTGGCTGGCCATCTCTGGATTGGCTGCCCCAATAAAGGCTGGACGATTGCCTTTTTTTGTCTGGGCAAAGAGGGTAAATTGAGAAATCGAGAGGATTTCTCCTTGAATATCCTTGACAGATAAATTCATCTTCCCATCTTCATCCGAGAAAATTCGCATTTGCGTGACCTTTCGTACTGCGTATTCCAGGTCCTTTTGGTCATCATCCGGACCCACTCCCACCAAGAGAAGAAGTCCTTCTTGAATCTGACTATAAACTTGACCGTCAATAGAAACCGAGGCCCTTTTGACCCGTTGAATCACTAATTTCATCTTATTATCCTATTTATACAATCTATTGGGCTCACCACTAAGCTTCAAAGAACATCGACTTCAAACAAGGCGATGAAAAGCAGGCAACTATTTTGAAAAACAGAGGCTATTCAGTTACTTTTAGAGCAAGGCAGCGAGACGAAGACAGTACTGAAGTACGGCAAGGCGAGCTAACGAAGCAATAAAAGAGTTCTGACCACGCTCCTCAATCTTCAAAGAAAATCGACATCAGACAAGGCAGTGAGACGCAGGCATAACTGTAGTTAGGCCAGTCGAAACTAACGCAGTATGAAGTCGATTTTCGCAGAAGATTAGCCGTTGGTACGCTTAACAGAGTACACCTCCGGCACACTCTTAATCTTATCCACAACCGTTGTCAACATAGACAGGTTTGGAATCCCGAAGGAAATGTGGATATTGGCAAATTTCATATCTTTGGTTGGTTGGGCATTGACAGTTGAGATCATCTTAGCCGTGTTGGAGAGGACTTGAAGGACATCATTGAGAAGGCCTGCACGGTTGAGGCCGTAGATATCGATATGGGCGATGTAGTCCTTGGTCGTATTATTGTCTTCCCACTCAACGTCTATCAAGCGTTGCTCGTAGTTGTCTTGGGCCCGCAGATTCATACAGTCTTGACGGTGAATGGCAACCCCACGTCCTTTGGTAATATAACCGACAATTGTATCTCCTGGGACGGGATTGCAACACTTGGCAATCCGGATCAAGAGACCAGAAGCCCCTTGGATGACCACGCCACCTTCATGGCGGACCTTGAGGGTGTCTTTTTTGTTTTCAACCTTGACTTCGCCACCTTTGACTAGCTCTTCAGCTTCTGCACGCGCCTTAGCCTTTTCCTCTTCTCGACGCTCTTCCTCCGTCAAACGATTAAAGACAGAGATGGCTCCGACTTCTCCAAAACCGATGGCCGCAAACAGGGCCTCTTCGGTCTTGTAGCTGGTCTTTTGCAAGACCTTGTCCATGTGCTTCTTATCCATGAATTTGTTGGCAATCATATCATGCTCATGAAATTGGGCCATGAGCAACTCTCGTCCACGGTTGATCGAGAGTTCCTTGTCTTGGTTCTTAAAGAATTGGCGGATCTTATTGCGGGCCTTGCTGGTCTTGACGATATTGAGCCAGTCACGACTTGGTCCAAATGAATTTGGATTGGTGATGATTTCAACCTGGTCACCCGTTTTCAACTTGGTAGTCAAAGGAACCATACGGCCATTAACCTTGGCACCAGTCGCTTTTTCCCCGATCTTGGTATGAATCTCATAGGCAAAGTCAATCGGTCCAGAATCCTTTGGAAGAGAACGAACCGCTCCATCTGGGGTAAAGACATAAATCTCTTCTGCCAGATAGTTTTCTTTGACAGTATCAACAAATTCCTTGGCATCATCCGCCTGATCTTGGAGTTCCATCATCTCCTTGATCCAGTTCATCCCAATAGCCGATTCTTTGCTGTTGACTTGGCCCTTGATTCCTTTCTTATAAGCCCAGTGTGCCGCAACCCCGTACTCAGCAACCTCGTGCATTTCCTTTGTACGGATCTGGAACTCGATGGGACCTTTTGGACCGTAAACAGTAGTATGGATAGACTGGTAACCATTGGCCTTCCGATTGGCGATGTAGTCCTTGAAACGGCCTGGCATAGGCTTCCACAACTCGTGGATATAGCCCAGCATGGCATAGACATCGCTCGGTGATTCCAGGATACAGCGAATGGCAATCAAATCATAGATTTCATCAAAGCGCTTCTTCTTATCCTGCATCTTGCGGTAGATGGAGTAGATATGCTTAGGACGACCATAGATTTTCCCATAGAGGTGGCGTTCTGCCGCATAGGACTCGATCTTTTGGACAACTTCTTCTACCAAGGCTTCCCGCTCGCGACGCTTCTCCTTCATCATATGGGAAATTTTGTAGAACTCGACTTCGTTCAGATAACGGAAGGATAGATCTTCCAATTCCCACTTGACGCTGGAAATCCCGAGACGGTGGGCTAGTGGTGCATAGATCTCCATGGTTTCTTGAGAAATCCGCTCTTGCTTGTCCTTACGCAAATGCTTCAAAGTCCGCATGTTGTGCAAACGGTCTGCTAGCTTGACCAAGATGACACGGATGTCTTGAGACATGGCCATGAGCATCTTGCGGTGGTTCTCTGCCAACTGCTCTTCATGGGACTTGTATTTGACCTTCCCGAGCTTGGTCACTCCATCGACAATCACTCGGACATCGTGTCCAAATTCGCGTTCTAGATCATCTAGGGTCGCGTCTGTATCCTCGACAACATCGTGCAAAAAACCACAGGCAACGGTCACAGCATCCAACTTCAATTTTGCCAAAATGCCGGCAACTTGAATAGGGTGGATGATATAGGGTTCACCTGATTTACGGAATTGCCCACTATGGCAGTCGACCGCATAAAGGAGAGCTTTTTCTACAAATGCAACATCCTCTCCCGACAAGTATTTTTTGGTAAGGGCAATAACCTGGCCCCCTGTTAAAGGTTCTTCTTTCGGCATCTAGTTTTCTCCACTTTCTTGCCTTCTATTCTATCACTTTTAGCTCTATATGAAAACTAGTCCGATTGACTTTCATGCTATTTGAGGAGCTTTCCAGCACTATCTGCCAGAAATCCCGAACGTATGATCCCTTTTTATACAAATACTCCATTTTTTATAAAAAATTCATTAATTTGTAATATATAAAAAATAATAAAACGAATAAATTCTGAACAAAATAAGATATAAAAGAAACTCGTGAAGGTCTACCTTCACGAGTTTTTCATTAATTCCGTGATAACACTCACTGCACTAAGGGCATAGAGTGGGGCGGTTTCTGCACGGAGAATCCGAGGGCCAAGGCCTGCAAGGACTGCTCCTTTAGCTTCAAAACTATCAATTTCAGCAGGTGAGAGACCTCCTTCTGGACCAAAGATAAAGAGAACCTTGCTCCCTTTTTCAAGACCACTTACAACTTGTACAAGAGCAGCGCTTTCGCCTTCTTTGGCCGACTCTTCATAGGCCACCACGATGCGGTCAAACTGGTCGAGTTGGGCTAGAAAGTCTGCCTTTTTCTCAAAAAGGGCAATGCTTGGAACAAGATTCCGCTTGCTTTGCTCGGCTGCTCCAAGGGCAATTTTTTCTAGTTTTTCAACTTTTTTACCCAATTTCTTGCCATCCCACTTGGCAACTGACCAATCGGCAGGAAATGCCCAAATCTGGCTAGCACCCAGCTCTGTTACTTTTTGAGTGATAAACTCCAGCTTGTCTCCCTTGGGAAAGCCTGATGCGATGGTCACTTGGACCGGCAGTTCCACATTGTCAGCTAATTCTTTGATTAGCTCCAACTGACGAGCCTCCACATTGACCACTCGCGCCAAGCGCTTGATCCCATCATCAAAGACTAGGGTCACCTGGTCATCTTCTTTCAAGCGCATGACCTGAAACATGTGCTTGCTGGTTTCCTTATCCTCAATCGTGACAGGTGAGCTAGCCAAACCTTTTACAAAATACTGCTGCATGCTAGCCTCCAATCACACCAGAGACATCCTTGGTCTTCTTGAAAACGCAGGCATTCCATTCCCCTTGGATCATGTGGGTTTCAAGGAAAAATCCAGCTGACTCAGCCGACTCACGCACCATGTCCCACTTGTCCTTGATAATGCCACTCATGATAAGATAGCCTTCATCCTTGACCAAGCGATAAGCATCGTCTGTCAGATGGATGAGGATATCCGCCAAGATATTGGCCACGATAACATCTGCTTCAATCTCCACCCCCTTAAGCAAATCACCTGGGGCTACATGGATATTTTCCATGCCAGGGTTGAGTTCAATATTCTCCTGAGCAACGCGAACTGCCACATCATCCAAGTCATAGGCGAAGATTTCCTTGGCACCGAGAAGGGAGCTGGCAATGGAAAGGACGCCTGATCCTGTCCCCACATCTAGCACTGTCTCCCCGCCACGAAGGACTTGCTCCAAGGCAAAAAGGCTCATCTTGGTTGTTGGGTGGGTTCCTGTTCCAAAGGCCATACCAGGATCCAACTTAATAATCTTTTCTCCCGCCGTCGCCTCATAGTCCGTCCATGACGGAACGATGGTCAAATCATGAGTGATACGAGCAGGTTCATAGTATTTCTTCCAGTTGTCGGCCCAGTCTTCCTCCGCCAAGGCAGACGTCCCCATCTTGACCTCACCCAAATCCATAAAATCTGTCAATTCTGCTAGGCGAGCCTGCAAGTCTGCCTCAACCACTGCCACATCAACCGTATCAGGATAGTAGGCTGTCACTACGATTTCTTCTTGCTGCTCTACCTCTGGGAAAATCTCACCAAAACGATCCACATTGCCCACATAGTCCATGCTATCTTCAATTGCTACCCCTTGGGCACCTAACTCAATCAAGAGGTTGGAAACCAACTCCTCTCCCTCACGCTTGACTGTAACTTTTAACTCTTGCCATGTTTCCATCATTAAGATACCAAGCCCGTAAAACACTATGCCAAAATAGGAAACTCTCTGAAGACACTTGTGTCTAAGAGAAGTTTATCTTTTTGGCATAGTGTTTAGGGCGGGTTCAGTTTAGAAATTTAACCGAACCGTCCTTTCTATTTCTCTATCAATTTTTTCATGTAGACCATATCCATGCCCTCTTTTTCAGGCTCGATATGGGTTTGATGGTAGCCATTCTTCTCGTAAAAGGCGACCATGCCTGCATCTTGTAACACCGTACACAAATCCCATTGTGTGATGGTTGGAAATTCTTTTTCCAGTAAGCTTAAACCTTTAGATCCATTCCCTTTTCCCTGATACGGAGGCAAAATCGCTGCTGTTCCCAACCAAGCTTCCGTTAACTCGGCATTGGTCTGAACTCGTAAAAATCCGATGTTTTCTTCATCTTTTTTCACAAAGTAGTAATAACTATTGGGACGTTCGACTAGTTTCCACTTAATTCGTTCACGGTCCTCCAGATAAGGATTGTATTCATCTTGGTATTTGTCATAGACAGCCTTAAAGCTGGCTCTTTGAATGGCAATAATGGTCTCCAAATCCTCTGCTCTCGCTCGAACAAGTGTTATCATAAACCTTCCTCCAAATAATCCCTCAATCTCCCCTGTAGCTGAGGCACTGCCTGTTTAGACTTCAAAAACTCCTCAATAGGCATCAGTTTATAGGCCTGTCCTTCATCTCCAAAGGTAATATTGTCAAATTGTTCTTGTGTCAACTTTCCAACTAAAAAGACGGAGTTTTTGTTCTCATCTAGCATGCTGGGATAGATCCAAGACCAGACTATATCATCTTTTGACAGTTGGATCTTCAATTCCTCATAGACTTCACGCGCTACACACTCAAAAGGACTCTCGTCCCCTTCGCGGCCACCTCCTGGTAACTCCCACAGATTAGGCCAAGGAATGGTTGGTTTGTCATCGCGTAAGATGGTCAAAATTCGCCCATCACAAATCAAAGCAATCTTACAACCCGTAAAATCCAAGTGTTTATCCAATAATTCCATGATGATGACCTTTTCTTATCATAACTACTACTCTATAGAAAACCCCTAGCTAGCTTTCTTCAATCACCTTTTGGCACTCTGCATCCCAGTACGCCTGCCATCTGCCATGTTTTTTCGCAAAATAAACCGTAAACTCATCGTTTACATAATCTGCAACATAGCGAAGATTAGGCGGGTTTTCCTCACCGCTTAATATCCAAGGGTGGAAGTAAAAGGTTTTCTCCCACCTCTTCTGAGTATAGCCCAGATCCTTGGCAAACTGAGGGATGGGTTGTTGCAACTCGCTTTCCAAATGGGACTGAATGGCATTATCAATACTATTTAAACGAGCTAATAGTTGCTGAAACTGGTCTTCCTCCTCAATTTTGAAAGCACCTATGAACTCAAATTCTGCAAAGTCTATCGAAAAGTCAAATAGTGTGATTTCACCATCCTCAACACAGTGACCCACCTCATCAACACGGTCACGAGTTCCAAACTTCAATACTCGCTCGAAATCTAGATCCGCAAAGCGATTTCGGGGAAGGATCGACTCACGCTCTTGAGATTTTTGGAATTTTTTACTAAATAACCGCTTAAATATCTGAAGCATCGTACAGCTCTCTTTCCTTTTCTCAGCTCAGCTGAGTCTCTTCTTCCTGTATTGCTTGTTCCAACTCATCTAACCACTGCTGGTAATAGGCTTTCTCATCCCGCAACATGCGACTCACATCCATCTTCTGTCTAGCAAGCTTGATCGCCTTGTGTGTCTGGGCCAAATCCTTCTTGACGGTAAATTGATACCAAGCTTGGACCGCCTGTATATTGGTCAATTTCATCGACAAAAAAGACTTGACTCGTCGAATGGTCGCGTACTCCTCTGCTTTTTCATGATCTCCTTCCAACAAGGCGATATGCAGTAGGGATAACTGAGCAGCCGTTTGAATCATCGGATTATCTGCTCTCTCCAGTAAAGCCTGAAACTGCTCCTTAGCCGCCTCGCGATTGCCCTCTAGAATCAAGACTTCTCCCTGAAGGGCTAAGACACCCTCCACAAAGCCTCCTTGCGCCTCCTCAGGAACAGGTCTAACAAAATCTTTTAGATCGTAATCTTCTGGTGCTAGCAGGGTCTGAGCAGAATGGCGCAATCCTAGATAAGCATAGGTTACATTTTCAGGATGGCGCATCAATTCTAAAATTTTAGCTCCATCTGTAATCCCAAGGGGGAGAGCATTGGCCAAAATGAAGGAGAGATTAAGACAAATCCAAGTGCCTGCAAAATACCAACTCTGTGTCAGAACTCCAAAGAGGATGGATACGATAAGTAAAGTCAAATGAACCAATATCCCACCTGAAAGCATCAAGATCATTCGTTGGTCACTTTCATCCTCTTTTAGTCCAATATACTGGGCGCCGACATTTTTCAGAACTGCCGTGTGGCTAAGACGAAACTTTCCTTCCTTTTTAGTCAAGAGGAAACTTCCCAAGCCTAAAGCGACGAGGCGATAGCCCGTCAGATAGCCACAAAAAGCATGCCCCAGTTCATGAAGGATGAAAATGAGATACATGCTACCAAAAGTGAAGAGATAGCCCGGTACAAAAACCAGTTGAAAGCCTAAATCCGTAAAGGAGATCGTCCCCAAGGCAAAAGCCCCCATCAAGAGAAGAAAGGACAGGCCGTAAACCAGGTAGGTCCCTATTTTTTTCATAAACTCTCCCACTTATTTCTAATATCTCGGATAAGGGTAAAAAGTACTTTCTTCTAAGCCAACTTTCCCTTCTTCAAAGACTTCTTCCTTAATATACTTAAATGAAATGTCTTCATTCTCAAAGTAATTCTCAGCAAAGATAAATGACATAACATTGCTAAAATAATCTTTAGCTCACCAGAACATCTAATCAATTGTGGCTAACTATAAAAATGATTTTTAGCATATCCATCAAACACATACTTAGTATATTGTGTAGAAAGATTTAAACAAAATTAAACCGACTATTTATGAATCCATAGACAATACGATTAGACCTCCTGCAATTAAAATAGTTAAAAAAGTGGTAACAATTGGATCCCAAAATATAATCCAAAAAATAATTAAGAAAACAATATAAATCAAAGATGCTATATATTTTCGTTCTTTAATCCCCCAAAAAATAAGAGCTATAAGTGATATTGCCCATAATAATCCTAAAAATAAATGAAAATAATACCCATCTACTTGCACAATTTTAAATGCTTCAAGGAGTGCTCCTAATCTTTGTTGCTTTATACTAATAATTTCTTGCCTATGCTTAAATGCGTATATCCACCAAGACATAAGAAACTCAATGATAAATATCATTCCAAATTTCACTGGATTTTCCACATAATCTTCAAAGTAATTCATAAATTCACCATCATTTCTATTTTAAAAGTAATCCTAAGAGAAAAGCAACGATCGCCCATATAAGTGATAGTTTAGGAGCTTCAATACTTTTATTTGTTCCAACTAACCATTTATAAATTGCCTCAAAAGTATCATATACTATAAGTGATACTACAAAAACTGTAACTAATAGAAGTACCAAGAAGCAAGTATTTTCTAGCACACTCTTGTCTATCTTCAAAAAATAAAAGCCACTACTGTCAAAATTAACAAATGAATCTTTATCTATCCAAAAGAACAGTGTATCTATAACTAGTGCAATGAACATCGCTATAACATTATATTTTTTCTTTGGAATAAGAAACAAAAGAAATAGAATACAAAAAATTGTAAGTATCAACGGTAAATTCATAAAATTATCAGTTTTAGATGCATGATTAATTTTTATATGAGATAGATAAAAAATATTGGTCTTCATCCAACTTAAAGTTAAATAATTTACTAGCCCTGTAATCGCAAATATTCCAAGTACTTTTACCCTAATTTTCTTTAAGAAATTTACTAAATTTACATATGATTGCCCAATTAAGTCATTTAGTTGACTGATCCATAAAAATTTAGCTTCTTTTGATGAAAACATTGTACTTAAACGTCTTTCCATCCTACTTGATAAGTGTACATGTTTATTTTTTAATTTTTGCTGTGCATCCACATAGTCTTTTGCATATATAGAATGCGTAGCTATCTTTTTTGTATCTATGGCAACAACCTTTGTCTTATCTTTTTGGTAATATATTTTCTTCATATATTTCCTCGCTAGTTTCTAATATCTCGGATAAGGGTAAAAGGTGCTTTCTTCTAGGCCAACTTTGCCTTCTTCAAAGACTTCTTGGTTCCAGACGATCTCAAAGCTCTCTGCTTCTTCGTCTGCTAAGAAATCCATGAGGTCATCCAAGGCCAGCTCGGCTGTATCTTGGAGGAAAGTCGCAAAATAGGCTAGAAACTCACGAGACAAGCCTTTTTTAGGCTCATAAGGAATCGCTGTTAAATAGGCATCTTCTTCCACATGCGACTTGGCTGGATTGTAGAAGATGACGGCTTCTTCAAAGAAGATATCCTCGTCAGACTCTTCCCCCGACTCATCGACCAAGGCAACCCCTCCTGTGTTTTGTACTTCCAAGAGAAAAGCCACTTCTACCGCATGATTCTTCTTATCCCAATTGATCTCAAAGTCAAAGGGAAAGACCTTTTCCATTTCCTCTTCTAAAACATCCAAAAATCCATATTTAGACATCGTGTCCTCTTTCTAATTTCCCACTCTTAGAGTGGAATATGATACAATAGTTACTACAATCTTACCATAAAAACTGCCTCTTTTAAAGGAGACAAAGCTAGAAAGGAGACCCTCATGCCGGACAATCTCGCCCTGCGCATGCGCCCCAAAACCATCGACCAGGTCATCGGACAAGAACACCTGGTCGGGGAGGGAAAAATCATCCGCCGCATGGTGGAGGCCAATCGTCTCTCGTCCATGATTCTCTTTGGCCCACCAGGGATTGGCAAGACCAGTATTGCTTCTGCCATCGCGGGTACGACTAAGTATGCCTTTCGGACCTTCAATGCAACCGTCGACAGCAAAAAACGCCTGCAAGAGATCGCAGAGGAAGCCAAGTTTTCAGGCGGCTTAGTCCTGCTTTTGGATGAGATCCATCGCTTGGATAAGACCAAACAAGATTTTCTCCTGCCTTTGCTCGAAAGCGGTCTGGTCATCATGATCGGCGCAACGACTGAGAACCCTTTCTTCTCCGTGACGCCTGCCATTCGCAGTCGGGTACAGATTTTTGAGTTGGAACCCTTGACCAATGAACAGGTCAAAGAGGCTATCCAGTTGGCGCTGAGCGACTCTGAGCGGGGGTTTGACTTTCCTGTTACTCTCGACGAGGATGCCTTAGATTTCATCGCCACTTCGACCAATGGGGACCTGCGTTCTGCCTATAACTCTCTCGATTTAGCCGTCCTCTCTACCAAGGAAAGTGAGGATGGCGTTCGCCACATCAGTCTCGACATCATGGAAAACAGCCTCCAACGCAGCTACATCACCATGGACAAAGATGGAGACGGCCACTACGACGTCCTCTCTGCTCTTCAAAAATCCATCCGCGGATCCGATGTTGATGCTAGTCTCCACTACGCCGCACGCTTGATTGAAGCCGGTGATCTCCCCAGCCTAGCTCGTCGCTTGACAGTCATTGCCTACGAAGATATCGGTCTGGCTAATCCAGATGCGCAGATCCATACGGTGACAGCCCTTCAGGCAGCGGAGCGCATCGGCTTCCCCGAAGCCCGCATCCTCATCGCCAACATCGTCATCGACCTGGCCCTTTCACCCAAGTCCAACTCGGCCTACGTCGCCATGGACAAGGCTTTGTCTGACCTCCGTAAGTCGGGCAACCTTCCTATCCCCCGCCATTTACGGGATGGCCACTATGCCGGAAGCAAGACCTTGGGGAATGCTCAAGACTACAAATACCCCCACAATTATCCTGGTAATTGGGTCCAACAGGACTACCTGCCAGACAAGCTGAAGGGTACCTCCTATTTCACTCCTAATGAAAATGGCAAATACGAGCGAGCCCTAGGGACGACAAAAGAGAAGATTGATCAACTAAAGAAAAGGTGATATCGGTTCCAAAAAATTGAGATTTTCCCTTGAATTTTTTTTGAAATATGGTATCATATACATATAGAAACGCTGTGGTGTACGACTTCACACTTAAGTGTTGACCGACTATTTTTTGTATTATTAGGGAAACAAAGGACTTTTAACAGCATGCATGCCGTATCACGCGGAAGCAGCTTCAGTTAGAGCAAGTTGCCCACCTGCTTAATTGCGCGGGTTCAATACAAACCGTGAAGTTTCGGCACCAATACAGCTTTTTTTTGCCTCCTTAGCTCAGTTGGTAGAGCAGTAGACTCTTAATCTATGGGTCGCAGGTTCGAGCCCTGCAGGGGGCATCTAAATCAACAGGAAAAAGCCTTGATTTAAAAGGCTTTTTTGCTTGTCTATAACTGATTTGCCCCATCATTTGCCCCACATTTTTTATGAGCAATCTTTCCATACATCTCTGATTATGAAAAACAAAAAAGCTATCCTACCTTTGCAAATTTAGATAAGATAGCAGAATATTTTAATGCAACTCCAACTCAACTTTTTGGAACAAGTAAGGAGATTGAATTAGAAAAGAGTGTTCTTGAATCGAATGAATACTCTGATAAAGTAAGTGAGATCTTAAAGGCTGTCAAATACATCGAACATTTTCTACAAACTGATGGACAGTACTTAGAGGATTTACTTTACCTAACAAGAGGCAACCAGCTATACACAGAAGATGGAGATGAGTTGTATATTGATCCAACTTCTCAGAAAAGAACATTTCATAACCAATATGAACCTGGTTTTATTGTAGCAAGAGATAAATCCCCACTAGAACTCTTAATTGAAAATAAGGACCTATTAGATTAAATAAAAATAGCGAGTCTAGGCTCGCTTTTTCTGTTATAAAAGAAATAACTTATTTTCTAGTTTTTAGATAAATCATCTCTCCAAATATCCTTGACAGTCACATCGCCCCAATTTTTTGAGCTAAAACGGCTGGAGTAGATAGAGGTCCAGTCTTTCAGGACTTTATTGCGGAGTATGTCATCTGCTTCCTTACGAATGTCTTCAACAGTCTTTCCATGCTTCGCTAGAAATGCTTCCACTTGAGACTGGCGAAAATATCCTGAACTCTCATCATCATAGTACCACATAAATCGTTCTAAATGTTGATTGTATACATTATAGACGTATTCAACATTAATAGTTGTCTCTGTATCTGGTATTCTCAAACGTATTTCTAGTTCAACCTCTGTCGTACCCTGAAAGTTAAAATAAAAATTATATCCTAGAGAATGAATAGTACTTGGTAAATCTACACTTTCATAATACACAGTGTATTTATACAAATCTTGGGATCCATTGTCGACGATTTTTAAACCTTTTAGCTTATAAAAAGCTCGACCATTCCAGAGAAAAGTATAATTATGATAATCACTTTCTTCATAGTATATTTCATCAAAAATATTGTGAATCTGCTGATGCTTATAGTACTGAAAACCACTGAAAAATAGGCAAAAAACTATAAACAGTGAAATTAATAATCGTTTCTTCTTCATTTTACTTTTCTAATACTCTCTATTCACCTGTCACCTGCGCTTCAAACCTAATATCCCTGTCTGAAATGTTTGTTATTTTTATTTGTTTTGAGTTTGGAAGCTCAAATTCCCAAGATTCTTTAGATTGAAGAACGATACCTTCTTTTGATAAATAGATACTGTTATTTGGATCATTTTTTATTATTTTTGTTGGGATGTTGCTTGATAATGTGTATATTTCGCTAATTTCTTGCTTCAAAACATCATAATTCGTCCCTACAAGGTTCCCTTCTCCACGCTGCCACCATGAGGTTTTCCCAGATAATTCTAATTTCCCACCAGAAATCTGAGATAGATATAATTTGGGAGAAAATTCTTTTTGTTTTGAGGTCGGAACTTTTAAAACTATGGAATCCCCTGGTTTCAAGGTGTAACTCGCATTTTTGAAATACAAATAAATATAATAGGAAAACACAATCGCTACAATAGCAACCACTCCAGAACATCCTAGATTCCATTTATTAAGTTGTTTTCTTTTGTTTTTCACACTCACTGCTCCCTCATTCCTCCTCAAAAACTCAGATTAAGACCTGTCACTAGTCTGCTCCCAGATCCTCTCTCCAAATATCCTTGTCGGTCACATCACCCCAATTTTGGGGCTAAAGCTACTAGAGTAGATGGAGGTCCAGTTTACCGATCCACCACTCGCGCTTTAAAATGGGCCGGTTTATCGTCTACATTTGTGATGGTGATGTTGTAGGGCTTTCGTTCCGTCACCCCAAATACTTCCTCTACTT
>CABREZ010000008.1 GCA_902470035.1 uncultured Streptococcus sp.
ATGGGGGATCGAGCTCAAAGAAAATGGAAAATTTATTGGGACGATTGATTTACTGGATTTGGATCTTTGTCTGAAGAAGGGGAGTATCGGCTATGTTCTTAATAAGGACTATTGGAAACAAGGTCTTGCGACAGAAGCTACCAAGGCAGTGATTTCCCTAGCATTTGAACAATTAGGGATGAACAAGATCATTGCCGTTCATGATAAGGACAACCCAGCTTCTGGCCGGGTGATGGCCAAATCAGGGATGAAATTTTCCCACGAAGAAGCTTATGCGATGCTAGACCTGCATGAAGAAGGGAGAATGGTGACGAGAGTCCATTATGTCCTCACAAAGGAAGAATATTTGGCAGAAAAATGAGTCAGGATATTGACAAAAGGCCTATCTCCATGATATAGTAGATAGGTACTGCTGGTTTAGCTCAGTCGGTAGAGCGCATCCATGGTAAGGATGAGGTCGCCGGTTCAATCCCGGCAACTAGCATAGTAAAAGAGAGAAGCTTAGAGGGGATCTAGGCTTTTTTTGTACGCTTTCTTCTAACTGGGAGCCTATTCGTGGAATCTTTTTCAACAATTTTCAAAAAAACGTTGACAAGCACAGAAATCCGTGGTAAAGTTATAGCAACAAAGAGAAAGGAGAAAACCATCATGAACAAAGTAGATGTTTTGATGACACAATTGAATACACAACTTCTCCAATCTCAGTTGAGTTCAATGTAAACAATGAATGAAACCCAAGATGGAGGAGTCTGTCTTGGGTTTTTTGTATGCATTTTTGCCTGCCTTAACTGAATTGGTGATAGGCATCAGAAGGCCCAAGTGTGGACTGAGCACGTACTCAGCTCCTACTTGGGTTTTTTCTGTGCCAAATTG
This sequence comes from uncultured Streptococcus sp., assembly GCA_902470035.1. GTDB lineage: Bacteria > Bacillota > Bacilli > Lactobacillales > Streptococcaceae > Streptococcus. Next base: position 874 of record CABREZ010000008.1, read on the forward strand.
AAAGGGGAGAAGATGATAGGAGCTTTATGGAAGTACATCTGGGAGCATAAGTGGCTGTATCTCAGCATTGCTGTGGTCCTAGTGATTTATGATTATACAATTTTAATACCGACACAGGTCATTCAACGACTAGTCGACCAGCTGAGCAAGCAGACCTTGACTCAGTCAAGTTTTACGAGAGATATTGCTCTCTTGTTGGGAGCTACTTTTTTAAATTACATTTCTGCTTACTACTGGCATCTGAAGTTGTTTCAAGCTTCGGTCCATTACAAGGCTAGGATACAGGGGCAAGCTTTTCGTAAGCTCGTAGCCATGAGACGGCCATTTTATGAAAAATTTCGCTCAGGGGATCTCTTGACTCGTTTTACCACGGATGTAGACGGGATGATGGGGATGGTCGGCTATGGGATGCTGATTGTCCTTTATGGAGGAGGCTTGTTCCTCTTTATCATTCCAGCCATGTTCTTGATTTCCTGGCAGTTGAGTTTAATTTCCTTTATTCCCATGAGTTTCCTAGTTTTATCAACCTATCTCCTTGGGAAAAAGGAAGAGGTTTATGTGGATGAAAACCGTGATGCGGTGGCCCATTTAAACGATGAGGTCTTAGAATCCATCGAAGGGATTCGGGTAATGCGGGCCTATAGCCGTAAGGAGCGTCAGGTACGACAATTTCAAGAGCGGACAGAAAGTTTGGCCAAGACGGGCGATAAGATCGCCTCTATTCAAAATGCCTTTGGTCCTTTTGCCCTCTTCTTTATCGGGGTTTCAACCGTCCTTCTTTTGGTCTGTGGGGGCCATTTCTTGAAAACTGGACAGATTAGCTTGGGTCAACTGCTCGGTCTAGAATTGTATCTAGTGGCCTTGATTGAGCCGATGTGGATGCTAGCAGACTTCATCCTTGTCTATCAAACAGCCAAGACATCCCACAAAAAATTGTCAGAATTGGTCGAAGAGGATGATGACTTGGAAAGGGATGGGGACGATTGGTTAGAGGAACTTGATGAGGTAGCTTTTGACAACTATTCTTTTACTTATCCCATGGCGGAGAAGGAGAGTCTTTCACAGATTTCTTTGCAGTTTAACAAAGGGCAAACCATTGGGATTGTGGGTCGGACAGGATCTGGAAAGACGAGCTTGGTCCGTCAATTCTTACGGCAATACCCACTTGGCCAAGGAATGTTTACCATCAATGGGCAGCCCGTTGCACGTTATGTGAGACGTTCCATTGAGGAAAAAATTGGTTACGTCTCTCAGGAACACATCTTATTCTCGAAGTCTATTCTAGAAAATATTTCCCTTGGTAAGAAGGGGGCTCGTCAAGAGGAAATCATGGCTGCAATCGCTCAGGCTGCTTTCGCAGATGATTTGGACCGGATGTCGGATGGTCTGGATACTCTGATTGGAGAAAAGGGAGTATCCGTATCGGGAGGACAGAAACAGCGGATTTCTCTGGCACGTGCCTTTTTACGTGATGCCCAGTTACTCCTCTTGGATGATTCTTTATCCGCAGTAGATGCTAAGACGGAACAGGCTATTATTGAAACTATTCAACAAGAGCGACAAGGAAAGACAACCTTGATTGTCTCTCACCGACTATCAGCTGTCCATCAGGCAGATTGGATCCTTGTTTTAGATCAAGGACGAATTGTGGAAGAAGGAACAGCTAGTGATTTACTGGCTCAAGAAGGTTGGTATTATGAACAATACCAACGGCAGCAAAGACAGGAAGGAGAATAAGATGGGTATTTTAAAACGATTATTACAAAAACTATCCCTTTTTCCTGGTATTTTTGGGCTAGGTTTCATCTGTCTTTTGCTGGCAACGATTTTGTCAGATCTATCGCCGTTTATTCTGCAAAAAATGATTGATGGTCCCTTGACAGCCTTGAGTCAGGGAGGAGAGTTAGGAGCACTCTATCCTATGGGTATCCTCTATCTGATTGTTTTGGCTGTGGGTCAGATTGTCAGTTATATAGGCAATCGGGTTTTGATCCATGGAGGCAATAAGGTAACTGCACAGCTACGCGATCAAGCCTTCCTCGTGATGCAACAACTACCAATTTCCTACTTTGATGATAAGCCAGCAGGGAAAATTGCAACCCGCATTGTTAATGATACAGAGACCTTACGGACCCAATTTTATAATTCCTGTATGTATTTAGTGATTCATTTGATGCGTTTCTTCTTTATCATGGGAGTTATCTTTTATATTAATCCTATGATGGGTCTTCTCTTATGCTTGATTTTTCCTATTTTTTACGGGATTCAGTCCTTGTATAAGCATATGACAGACAAGCCTATGAAAGACTTTTTTGACTCCAGAAGTGAGATCAATACCCAGGTTAATGAACTGCTTCATGGGGCTAGTATGATCCAACTCTACGGACAAGAAGAGCGCGTGATTGATGAGTTTGACCAAACGACAGAGAAGATGACCGTGGCCAATGATTGTCTAGTTTTAGCAGACTCCATTGCTTCTTGGACCCTGACAGAATTCTTGAAATACATCGTCATTGCAGGAATATTAACTATTGCAGGCCTATCCTACCTTGGTGGAGGTTTGGGGATGACTGCTGGTTTCTTGTTTATCAATCTCAATTATGTTATTCAGCTTTTTGATCTTATGGCCAATTTGATTCGCCGTCTTCCGGATATCCGGCGCTCTCTGGAAACAGGGCAGCGAGTCTTGACTTTCCTAGATGAAAAGGTAGAGGCAGATGCAACAGAAGAAATCCAAATAGATAGGGCAGCTGTGGAGTTTGATTATGTCACTTTTGCCTATGAAGAAGGCAAGCCTGTTCTAAAGGACATTTCCATCCAAGCTCATCCGGGTCAAAGTCTTGCCTTGGTTGGCCATACCGGTTCGGGTAAATCCTCCATTATGAACTTGCTCTATCGTTTCTATGATCCGCAGGAGGGAGAAATTCGGATCGACGGCCAGAATATTCGCCATTTCTCTAGAGAGAGTCTTCGCTCCCATATGGGAATTGTCTTACAGGATCCCTATCTGTTCTCAGGGACCATTGCTAGCAATGTGGCCATGAGCCAAACAGATATCGACTGTGATCGCGTCTTGGATGCTCTAAAACAGGTCGGTGCCCTGCCTATGATCCAGAGATTAGAAAAGGGAATCGACCATCCGGTAGTTGAAAAAGGATCGGCCTTCTCAAGTGGAGAGCGTCAATTGATTTCCTTCGCACGGACCCTCTACATGAATCCGAAAATTTTGATTCTGGACGAAGCGACCTCCCACATTGATACGGAGACAGAGGAGATCATTCAGAAGGCTATGGCAGTCTTACAGAAAGGCCGGACCACCTTTATCATTGCCCACCGCTTATCGACCATTCAAGATTCGGATCAGATCTTGGTTCTATCAGAAGGGCGCATTGTCGAACGTGGGCAACATGCAGACTTGATTGCCCATGGTGGCATCTATGCCCAGATGCAAGCTATCCAACAGACGGTTGAATAAAAGGGCATTCTTCAAATAGTAAAAGTAGCGTGTATTCTAGTATATACGCTATTTTTATGCTATAATTGAAATGATAGTGAGGTGATCCAAGATGTATATTGAAATGGTTGATGAGACCGGTCAAGTCTCTGAAGAAATGATCAAACAAACCCAGGAAATTTTAGAATTTGCTGCAAAAAAAATGGGCAAAGAAGACAAGGAAATGGCAGTGACCTTTGTAACCAACGAACGTAGCCATGAATTGAACTTGGAATACCGGGAAACGGATCGCCCAACGGATGTGATCAGTCTGGAATACAAACCAGAGATGGACATTGCTTTTTCGGAAGAAGATTTAGAAGACCATCCAGAATTGGCAGAAATGATGGCAGAGTTTGATACCTATATTGGAGAGCTCTTTATTTCTGTAGACAAGGCGCGTGAGCAAGCAGCAGAGTATGGCCATAGCTTTGAGCGCGAGATGGGCTTTTTAGCAGTGCATGGCTTCCTTCATATCAACGGTTATGATCACTACACGCCGGAAGAAGAGAAGGAAATGTTTGGCTTACAGGAAGAGATTTTGACGGCCTATGGACTCACAAGACAATAAACGAAAATGGAAAAATCGAGAACTGATTGCTAGTCTTGAATTTGCTTTAACAGGGATTTTCACAGCCTTTAAAGAAGAACGAAATATGCGTAAGCATGCACTTTCAGCTATCTTAGCGATTGTTGCAGGCTTCCTTTTTGGCATTTCAGTCACAGAGTGGCTCTTTCTACTCTTAAGTGTTTCTTTGGTCATTGCCTTTGAAATCATGAATTCTGCTCTTGAAAATGTAGTGGATTTGGCGAGTGATTACCATTTCTCCATGCTGGCGAAGAATGCCAAGGATATGGCGGCAGGAGCGGTTCTCGTTATTTCGGGCTTTGCCTTTGTGACAGGTCTCATCATATTTGTGCCTAAGTTGTGGGCTTTGGTATTTGGATAAGAGGGAGACTTCCCTCAAGAAAGGAAACTATGACATTTAAATCAGGCTTTGTAGCCATTTTAGGACGTCCCAATGTTGGGAAGTCAACTTTTTTGAACCATGTCATGGGGCAAAAAATTGCTATCATGAGTGACAAGGCGCAGACAACGCGCAACAAGATTATGGGAATCTACACGACCGATAAGGAACAGATCGTCTTTATCGATACCCCAGGGATTCACAAACCCAAGACAGCGCTTGGAGACTTCATGGTAGAGTCGGCCTATAGCACCCTTCGAGAAGTGGATACCGTTCTATTTATGGTGCCAGCAGACGAGCCACGTGGGAAAGGCGATGACATGATCATCGAGCGCCTCAAGGCTGCTAAGGTGCCAGTTATTCTGGTGGTCAACAAAATCGACAAGGTCCATCCTGACCAACTCTTGGCGCAAATCGATGACTTCCGTAGTCAGATGGACTTCAAGGAAATCGTGCCGATTTCAGCCCTTCAAGGAAACAATGTTTCGCGTTTGATTGATATTTTGAGCGAAAACTTAGAAGAAGGTTTCCAATATTTCCCTGCTGATCAAATTACGGATCACCCAGAGCGCTTCTTGGTCTCTGAAATGATCCGCGAGAAGGTCTTGCACTTGACGCGAGAAGAAATTCCCCACTCTGTTGCCGTAGTGGTGGACTCTATGAAGCGGGATGAAGAGACAGATAAGGTCCATATCCGTGCAACCATCATGGTCGAGCGCGATAGCCAAAAAGGTATTGTCATCGGAAAAGGCGGCGCCATGCTCAAGAAGATTGGAACCCTTGCGCGTAAGGATATCGAGCTCATGCTAGGGGACAAAGTCTTCTTAGAAACATGGGTCAAGGTCAAGAAAAATTGGCGGGATAAAAAATTGGACCTTGCCGATTTCGGCTACAACGAAAAAGAATATTAAAAAAACTCTTTAAGAGAGTTTTTTAGTATAACTGAATAATAATGGAGAATAATAAATGTCAGAGCAGTTAATTCAAAATAGTATTTTTTCCACACCAGTAATATTTGATAAATATGAATGTTATAGTATTGGTGCAACAACCGTTAATAATTTGATAAAATCAAATATTATCAAAAATGTAAATCTAAAGAGAAGTCTTGGGAATAAAAAACCAGATGTTTTAATTCTGGATGATAATAAGAACGTAATTATTTATGTTGAGCAAAAGATACCAAGTAAATTTAAGAGTGATAAGGATATTGAAGAAGCGATTAAACAAGAGATAGATGTCGCTAAAGCTTTGGGTGCACTTATTTATATTGTAAGCGACGGTGATTCTTTTATCTGGATTAATCCTAAAACCGGGGAAAAGATTTTAGATGAGAATGGAAATGAAATTAATTTAGCGATAAAGCCAAAAGAAAATGGCAAACAAATTGTCAAGTTCATTAATGATATTTCATTATCTATTTCTGAAACAAATAATCAGATATTGAAAAAGGAATTTTTGGATCCTACTGATTTAGCTCAAAAGATTAATAGAATTTTAAAAAATTTAACTTTTGCTTCAGCAAAGATGTCTTTATATACTTTTGTTGAGTTATTTCTCTTTAAATATTTATCAGATATTGGTGTTTTAAATGGAGAAAATAGTTTTGAATACATTGTGTCTTTATATGAAAAGGAAGGATATTCTACCGCCTATGTTTTAGGGAAATACCTAGAAGGTGCTAGAGAGACGATGGTTAAATTGTTTCCAAAAGGTATAGATGGGACAAGCATTATCAATGGTCAAGTTTTTCATATTGAAAGAGATGAACAAAACGAATTTGTCAGCGTAGATAATACGGATACAGTATTTAAATCTGTTATTTTAGAATTTGAAAAATACGATAAAAAATATGGGAAATTCTTAAATATAAGTAAAGACTTCAAGTCAAAACTGTTTGAAACCTTTATGAAAAATAGTGATGACAAGAGTGATATGGGGCAGTTTTTTACACCATTAAAAATAGTAGACGAAATGGTTTCTATGGTAGATATTTCTGAGGGAATGATTATTTGTGATCCTGCTTGTGGTGTTGGAAAGTTTTTGCTTGAAGCAGTTGAAAAACGTATAGAAGATAGTTATAGCTACTCTAAAGGAAAGTTAGTTTCTAAAATTCGATTTTTTGGCTATGACAAAATGATGTCTGAAAAAGATGATATCACAATTATTCTTGCTAAAGCAAATACGTTAATTTATTTTTCTGAATTATTCCAGAAAAATAATAGTTTTAAAGATGTGCAGACAATTGCAAAAACACTATTAAATGATTCATTCTACTTACATAAGAGTATGTTAGGTACTCTGGAAAATTTTGAAAAAAATAAATACGACCTAATTTTAGCAAATCCTCCGTATTATCAAAGTAAGGAAATGTCAGAACTGGCCAAAGCTAGGGATATTTATAAGTATGGTGGTAGTGGTGTTGAAGCTCTCTTTTTAGAGTGGATTATGCGTTCCGTAAAACATGGTGGTGTAGCCAATATTGTTTTACCGGATGGTATTTTTTCTAATCATGCAAATAAAAAGTTAAAAGAAAAGTTAAAAGAACTCTTTTTTATCGACGCTTTGATTTCTTTACCAGTCAACGCTTTCTTTAACACACCTAAAAAAACTTACATTTTAACCATTCGTAAGAAAACAGAGAATGAGATTGAAAATAATATCGTACAAGATTATCCTGTTTTTACCTACATTGCAGGTAGTATTGGTGAAACCTTAGATGTTTATCGATTTGATTCTGAAGAAAATGACTTAAAGCAAGCTGTCATCATGTATAATTTTTATCGCCAACATCAAGATAGAAATAATCTACAAGAACCGATTAAATCCCATCTTTTAAATGACTCTAGACTAAAATTAATTCCGATTGAGGAATTAGATAGTAAGAAGAGTTGGATTATTGAAAATTGGTGGTCTGAGGAAGAAAAGATTGCTATTGGTTTAAAAAAAGAAAGACAAGTTGTTTCGATTGATGAGTTCCAAGCAATGATTGATGATATGATTTCTCTTATGCAAGATTTCAAGGAGGAGTTGGAATGGTTGAAGTAGTTCAGAAAACCATTGGAGATCTTTTTGATACAGTCAGTGGTAAGTCAAAATATTCTTTGAAGTATATCACAGAACATCCAGGAGTTTATCCTGTATATTCTGCGAAAACAACTGGCGATATGACGAAAGGGTATATTGATACTTACGACTACGATTTAGAGTGTTTACAGATAACTTCTGATGGTGCAAAAGCAGGGACAGTGATATACAGAAGAAAAACAAAATTTTCTGTAGGTCCTGCAACAAGGATATATTTACTCAATGAAGAATATAAGAATAATATTTCTGTCAAATTTCTCTATTATATGCTTAAAAATCATCCAGAAATGCAAAATTTTTCGTGGACAAATAAAGCATCGCTCTATAAATTACTTGATATTGCTATCGATATTCCAGTAACATTGGATAATCATTTTGATATTAAAAAACAAGAAGAAATTGTTCGTAAGTTTGAATTAATTGAAGCACGCAAAGAAGAATTGGCTGAAAAGATTGAGGCGATCAAGTCAGTAGATGTGGATATTATGTCAGGAGAGACTCCTAAGAATACCTCAATTAAAGTTGCAGATTTGTTTGACTTGACTGTATCAACAAATTCTTCAAAATTTACGAAGACATTTGTAAAAGAAAATGCGGGTGATATACCTGTTTATGGAGCGAGTAGTGATGACTTACCAAGTTATGGTTATTTAAAAGACAATGCTGTAATTATAGACAAAGATGGTAAACGTGAGTTTCCTGTTCGCTATTTTGAAAATTGCTTGACTTACAATATAGATGGTCTTGCAGGCTATGTTTTTTATCATGACGGTCGCTTTAGTTTAAGTGAAAAAGTACGCCCGTTAGTTATAAAAGAAGAATACGCAGACAAGGTCAACCCTTTATACCTAAAACAAGTTTTAGAGCCAATTTTTCGCTCTCATGTTAAAGGTAGGAAAGGGGAAAATGGTAAAAATGAGTATACAAAGCTAAACACTTCCATGATAAAAGATTTAGAGGTCGTGCTTCCTCTCACCTCTTCGGGAGAAATTGACCTTGAAAAGCAAAATCAGATTGTAAAAAATTCTCAAATAATCCTTGAAATGAAAAATAATATTGAGAGGCAAGGATACCAGTTTATTCAATCGAATCTAGATTTTAATTCGAACAATGTTCCATATATATATATATAACCTTGGCTAATTTGTTTGATTTGAAACGTGGTTCTAGTAAGTATACGAAAAAATATTGCTTGGATAACAAGGGGAAGTATCCTGTTTACTCAGCCAATAATTCAGTTCCTCTTGGTTATAGAAACGATTTTGATTTTGATGGTTGTTTTGCTACAATCTCTGTCAATGGTATAGCAGGAAAGATAACTTTAATAGATAATAAGTTTTCTTTGAATGCGGATAGAATGATTTTAATTCCTAAACAGGAAAAAATAAACATTGATTATATTGCTTACATTTTAGAACCACTTTTAAGACAGCAGGTTAAAGGAAGACGTGGAGAGAATGGCAGAAATGAGTATACAAAAATAGAAAGAAAAGTAATTTTGGATACTAAAATTCCTGTTCCTTTTAATCGCTTTGGTGAAATTGATTTAGAGATACAAAAGGACATAGTAGAAAAAATTTATAAATTAAAAAATATAAAAACCATCTTAGGAGAAGAAGTAAAAAATTTATTGCAATTTGAATTGAATTTTTAAGAAGGAGGAACTATGCCTGAATTACCAGAAGTAGAGACTGTCCGACGCGGTCTTGAGAAATTAATTCTTGGAAAAACCATTCAGTCAGTGGAAGTAAAGTATCCAAAGATGATTCAGACGGATTTAGATGCTTTTCGTCAAGATCTCCCAGGTCAAGAAATTCGGGCCATGGGGCGCCGCGGGAAATACCTCTTGTTTTATTTGACGGATTTGGTTTTGATCTCGCATTTACGTATGGAAGGCAAGTATTTCTTTTATCCAGATGAGGTTCCTCTTCGCAAGCACGCCCATGTCTTCTTTTATTTTACTGATGGCAGCACCCTGGTCTATGAAGATGTCCGCAAGTTTGGGACCATGGAAGTCTTAGTACCTGAGTTTATAGACAGCTATTTTTTGGCGAAAAAGATTGGTCCAGAGCCGACAGAAGCGGATTTTAAAGGGCCAGCCTTCCAAACAGCTCTTAATAAATCAAAGAAACCCATTAAATCAGCTCTTTTGGACCAAAAATTGGTGGCAGGTCTGGGAAATATCTATGTAGATGAGGTCCTCTATCGAGCCAAGGTTCATCCAGCTCGTTTGGGTCAAAGCTTGACTGCTAGAGAAGCCAAAGTGATCCGAAAGGAAACAATCGCTGTATTAGCTCAGGCTGTCGAAAAAGGTGGCTCCACCATTCGCTCCTATAGCAATGCTTTTGGCGAGGATGGCACCATGCAGGAAGAACACCAGGTCTATGGGAAAACAGGCCAGCCTTGTTTGCGCTGCGGGACACCGATTGAGAAAATCCAGCTGGGGGGACGCGGAACCCATTTTTGCCCTCATTGTCAAAAGGAGAACTAGATGGCAAGAATCATTGGATTAACAGGAGGGATTGCTTCAGGAAAGTCCACTGTCACCTCCTATTTGAGAGAAAAGGGTTATCCTGTCATTGATGCTGATCGAGTGGTCCATGACTTGCAGGCACCAGGTGGAGATCTTTATGGAGCTTTAGTAGAGCATTTTGGAAGGGACATCCTTCTAGATACTGGAGACTTGAATCGTCCTGCTCTGGCTCAACGCATCTTTTCAAGCCAGAAAGAGATTGCCTGGTCCAACCAAGTACAAGGCGAAATGATTCGCAAAGCTCTGGCGCGAGAACGGGATCGCTTAGCTAAAATAGAAGACCTCTTTTTCATGGATATCCCCTTGTTGATCGAGCAGGGATATCTGGATTGGTTTGACCAAGTTTGGCTGGTCTATGTGACGGAAGATACCCAGTTGCAACGTCTAATGGAAAGAAATGTCCTAACGGAGGTCCAGGCGCGGGATCGTTTGGCAGCCCAGATGCCTCTAGATAAGAAAAAAGCTTTTGTCGATCTCGTGATCGATAACAATAGCAAGCGTGATCGTCTCTATCAGCAAATTGATCGAGCTTTAGAACAAATAGAAAGAAGATGATCCTATTTCACTGGAAATCAATTGGCGTAAAAATCTCTTTATTGCCTGGATTGGCTGTTTTTTCGTAGGTGCCAGCCTTTCGTTGGTAGTCCCTTTTATGGCTCTATTTGTGGAGGAGTTGGGGGTAAAAGGTCCGGCAGTTCCTTTTTATGCTGGGATTGCAGTCGCCTCCTCCTCTTTGACTTCCGCTCTAATGGCCCCAATCTGGGGGAGTTTAGCGGACCGTTATGGTCGGAAACCCATGATGTTGAGAGCCTCGATTGCCATGACCATGACCATGGGAGGAATTGCTTTTGTCCCTTCCGTCTTTTGGTTGTTGCTCCTACGCTTATTAAATGGTGTCTTTTCGGGCTTTGTTCCTAACAGTACGGCTCTCATTGCCAGTCAGGTGCCAAAGAATCAATCTGGATACGCTCTTGGAACCTTATCGACGGGAACCGTTGCCGGTACCTTAATGGGGCCTTTATTGGGTGGATTGATTGCGGAGCAATTTGGCATGCGGAACGTCTTTCTCCTCGTTGGTTTTTTCCTCTTTCTCGTCTCTGTCTTGACTTGGTGGGGCATTGAGGAAGACTACCAACAAATATCGAAGGAGGAGCATCTTTCAAGCTGGGATTTACTGGCTTCTATCCAGCATAAGGACATTTTACTGGGTCTTTTTTTGACCAGTATGACCATCCAGATGATAGGCCAATCTATTTCTCCCATTCTTCCCCTCTATGTAAGAGAGCTTGGTCAGAGCGACAATGTTATTTTTGTATCTGGGCTGATCGTATCAGCGATGGGGATTTCCGGTATCCTGACATCGGGATGGATGGGAAAGCTCGGAGATAAAATCGGCAACCATCGCCTCCTACTTTTAGCCCTTCTCTATAGTGGGATCCTCTATATCTTCTGTGCCCTTGCTCAGACTCCTTTTCAATTAGGCCTTCTTCGTTTCCTATTTGGAATTGGGACAGGAGCCTTAATGCCCGGAGTGACGGCTCTCTTAAACCGCATGACTCCCAAAGAAGGAATTTCTCGGATATTTAGTTACAATCAACTCTTCTTTTATATTGGGGGAGTTCTTGGTCCCATGATGGGTTCTAGTATCGCTATGCATGTCAATTACCATTGGGTATTCTATGGGACCGCTATTCTTGCCTTTATAGATTTGGCCTTCCTTTTATTCATCTTTAGAAAGTATTTGAAAGTGAGAGAAATCAGTGCGCATTAAAGTACAACTAACCTGCACGAGCTGTGGTAGTCAGAATTATTTGACAAGTAAAAATATGAAGACCCACCCTGAAAAAATTGAAGTTTTGAAGTATTGTCCCAAAGAGAGAAAAGTGACATTACATCTTGAAACGAAATGATTTTTATGGTAAAATAGATAGGATTTTAAGGAGTTTTTTAATTATGACTAAACCGTTGATTACAATTTTATTGGTACTATCTGTATTAATTATTATCGCTATCTTCATGCAACCAACAAAAAATCAATCTAGCAACGTATTCGATGCAAGTTCAAATGATTTGTTCGAACGTTCAAAAGCTCGTGGATTCGAAGCAGTGATGCAACGACTAACAGGAGTAATGATTTTCCTTTGGTTACTCATTGCGATGATTCTAATGGTATTATCCAGTAAATAAGATAGGCTTAGACATTGTCTTTGCCTATTTTTTCATCTATGAGTTGTTTGATAGGGAGATTGTCACTTGTAAAGAAATCTCTCTGAAAGAAAGAAAATAAAGGAGGCTGGATATCCAGCGCAAGATATGAAAAGTAAAATTATTGATTATTTAAAACAGGAGGGAAAAGCTCAGGTTGATCAATTAGCTCAAGCTATTGGAAGTACAGACGCCAAAGGTTTTCGTGAACTGATTAAGACCATTTCGCTGATGGAGCGACGTCGTCAACTAACCTTTGAAGAAAATGGCTTTTTAAGTCTCCTTGATGCCAAGCCAAAAGGCGTCATTACTGTGAAAGGGATTTTCCATGCTCATAAGAGTGGCTTTGGATTTGTCAGCTTAGAGGGGGAAGAAGAGGATCTTTTTATTGGACGAAATGATGTCAACCATGCCATTGATGGGGATACAGTTGAGGTTGTAATCATCAAGGTCGCCGATCGGCAAAAGGGAACAGCGGCAGAGGGGAAAATCATTGATGTCTTGGAGCATAGCCTCCAAACAGTCGTCGGACAAATCGTTTTGGATGAGGAAAAACCCAAATATGCAGGCTACATCGTTTCAAAGAATCAAAAGATTAGCCAACGCATCTACGTGAAAAAACCTGCCCTACAATTAGAGGGAACGGAAGTTCTCAAGGTAGCTATTGAACAGTATCCAAGTCGAAAACACAACTACTTTGTAGCCTCAGTACAAGATGTGGTTGGGCATGTGACAGATCCTGGGATTGATGTCTTGGAAGTCCTGGAGTCCATGGATATCGTCTCAGAATTTCCAGAAGCAGTCCTCAAAGAAGCAGAAAGCATCCCAGACCAGCCTAGTGAGAAGGATATGGAGGGACGTTTGGACCTTCGAGATGAAATCATCTTTACCATTGATGGTGCCGATGCCAAGGACTTGGATGATGCGGTTCACATTAAACACTTGGAAGGTGGAAACTATGAACTTGGAGTTCACATTGCGGATGTCTCATATTATGTGACCGAAGGTTCCGCCCTAGATAAGGAAGCCCTCAATCGGGCCACCTCAGTCTATGTAACAGACCGGGTCGTTCCCATGTTACCAGAGCGACTTTCCAATGGGATTTGTTCCCTAAACCCTCAAGTGGATCGCTTGACCCAGTCAGCTATTATGGAAATCGACCAGCGTGGTCGGGTCATTCGTTACCAGATCACCCAAACGGTTATTAAAACCACCTTCCGGATGACTTATAGCGATGTCAATGAGATTATTGCTGGGGATCAGGAGAAGCGTGAGGAATATCAAGCCATTGTGCCAAGTATCGAAGCCATGGTTGCTCTTCATCAAATCTTAGAAGGAATGCGGGAAAAACGAGGGGCCCTTAACTTTGATACAAGTGAAGCAAAAATCCTGGTCAATCCTCAAGGAAAACCAGTAGACATTGTCTTGCGCCAACGTGGGGTTGCAGAACGGATGATTGAATCCTTCATGCTGATCGCCAATGAGACAGTAGCAGAGCATTTTGCCAAACGAAAACTTCCCTTTATTTATCGGATTCACGAAGAACCCAAAGCAGAGAAGGTACAAAAGTTTATCGATTATGCCTCTAGTTTTGGCCTTCCAATTTATGGGACAGCTAGTTCCATGAGTCAGGAAACCTTGCAGGACATCATGAAGAAGGTAGAAGGGAAACCCTATGCTGATGTCTTGTCTATGATGTTGCTCCGTTCCATGCAACAAGCGCGTTATTCCGAGCACAACCACGGCCACTATGGGCTAGCAGCTGAGTTTTATACTCACTTCACCAGTCCGATTCGCCGATATCCAGACTTATTAGTCCACCGCATGGTGCGAGAGTATGGAAAAGATTCTGAAGTGGCTAGTCATTTTGAACAGGTCATTCCAGATATTGCTAGCCAATCCTCTAGTCGGGAACGCCGCGCCATTGATGTCGAACGGGAAGTAGAAGCTATGAAGAAGGCAGAGTATATGGAAGAGTATGTTGGCGAAGAGTACGATGCTCTGGTGTCCAGTGTCGTCAAGTTTGGTCTCTTTGTTGAATTGCCAAATACCGTAGAAGGTTTGATCCACATCACCACCTTACCGGGTTTTTATCATTTTAATGAGCGCGATTTGACCTTGCGAGGGGAAAAATCAGGTGTCACTTTCCGTGTCGGTCAAGAGATCCGAATCAGGGTTGAAAGAGCGGATAAGATGACTGGCGAGATTGATTTCTCTTATATCCCTAGTGAGCTGGATCTGATTGAAAAAAGCAATAAAGCTTCTGGACGAAAAAATCGGAATGGGACCTTTAAGCGCCCTTCTTCTAAGAAAGAAGAAGGAAAGCAAGGAGGCTTTAGAGAAAACAAGCGCAAGCATTCTCCAAAAGACAAGAAGAAAAAGAGTAAGAAACCTTTTTACAAGGAAGTAGCTAAGAAAGGAGCTAAGCATGGCAAAGGGCGAGGGAAAGGTCGTCGCACAAAATAAGAAAGCAAGCCACGATTATACGATTGTTGATACCATAGAAGCAGGAATGGTCCTGACTGGTACAGAAATAAAGAGTGTTCGAGCAGCTCGCATCAACCTCAAGGATGGATTTGCCCAAGTCAAAAATGGGGAAGTCTGGCTCAGCAATGTTCATATTGCTCCCTATGAGGAAGGCAATATCTGGAACCAAGACCCAGAGCGTCGTCGCAAACTCTTGCTGCATAAGAAGCAAATTCAAAAGTTAGAGCAGGAGACTAAAGGAACAGGGATGACTCTAGTTCCCCTTAAGGTTTACCTTAAGGATGGCTACGCCAAGCTTTTACTAGGCTTAGCCAAAGGGAAGCACGATTATGACAAACGTGAATCCATCAAACGGCGGGAGCAAAATCGTGACATTGCTCGTGTCATGAAGCAATACAATACGCGTTAAAGTAAGAAATAGGAACAGCTGAAGCAAGGGCTGAAAACTGTTCCTATTTTTAAATTTCTTTTCTTGAAACCGCTTGCATTTTTATCTGGATAAGAGTATACTGAAGGTAGCGTTGGTATAGTTGTTTTTCGTCGGCTTGAAAATGATTTTCTAGCCTCTTTTGTAGTCATAAAGGAGATCGACTATGAGAAAACTACTGGTCAAACTGATGATTGCTTTGATGGCCTTTGCCTTGATTCCAGTTCAAGTTGCGCAGGCCTGCTCAGCCTTCATTGTTGGGAAGGAACTCACGACAGATGGTTCCATGCTCTTTGGGCGGACTGAAGACTATCCTTATGCCCCCGATGGTGGTCGCCACAATAAAACCTATGAAGTGGTACCTGCCAAAGACTATAAGGATGGGGATATGTTGGAGGACGAATCCAACGGCTTTGCTTATCCCCACTTGAGTCATGAAATGAAATATACCGCAACTTATGATGCAGCCCATGGAGATGGTTCCAACGGGAATTTCGGAGCACACGGCTTTAACGAAGCGGGCGTTTCCATGACTTCTACCGTATCTGCAACCCCACACGATAAGATTTTGGAAGCAGATCCACTTGTGAAAAATGGCTTGGCTGAAGCTGCTATGGTAGACTTGGTTCTCCCACGTGCCAAAACAGCTCGTGAAGGAATTGAGTTGGTTGCCAAGGTACTTGATGAAAAAGGATCTGCCGAAGGAAACATCATTGTCGTAGCAGATAAGAATGAACTCTGGTACATGGAAATCCTCTCTGGTCACCAATATGTAGCCATTAAATTCCCTCAAGACCGCTATGCTATCTTTGCCAATACCTACTATCTAGGACATGTGGATTTCAAGGACAAGGACAATGTCATTGCTTCAAAAGATGTGGAAGCAGTTGCTAAAAAGGCAGACCACTACAAGACTGATAAAGATGGTAACTTCCATATTGCTGACTCATATGGTCCAGATGAATATACCGAACGCAACCGCTCACGGACCTATGCAGGGATTACCTTGATGGATCCTAAAGCGGACATCAAATATGATGATAAGCACTTTGACCTCTTGCGCAAACCAACGGATCCTTCTAAAAAGTATAGTCTAGAAGATGTTTTCGCTGAACAACGGAACCGGTTCGAACACCTCAAACAATACACACCAGATGACTTAGTGGAACCAGGTAAAGAAGTCGATACCAATAAATACAAATATGCTTTGGGAAATGAAAACGTCATTAACGCCCACGTATACCAAATTAAGAAGGACTTGCCAACACCATTTGGTGGTGTCGTTTGGTTAGGTCTCGCTCAAAGCCGTAACACGCCTTATGTGCCATTCTATGGTATTGTCAACGATACCTATGCACCATTCAAAGTTCGCTCTGCCAAATACGATCCAACTTCTTGGTATTGGGCTGTTTGGCATATTGACCAAATGGTCATGAAATACCCAGACCTCTTTGGCAACAGCATCCAAGAGAAGTGGAAAGAATTGGAAGAAGGCTGGATCAAGGAACAAGCAGCTTTGGATCAAAAATACAGTGGACTCACCGATGACCAAGCGAAAGCTACTGCAGACGAAGTAACAAGTGACTCACTTAAACGTGCAGAAACCATCTTCAAACAAATCAAGCAAGTTGAAAGTGAGATGGAAGATAAGATTCGTACAGAAAAAGGCTTGGAAGCAGACTTTGTATATGATGGCTACAACAAGGCCAATCTGGTAGCAGCAGCTCAAGCTGAAAAAGATGCATCGAAAGAAACAGATAAGAAGGAAGAAACAGCTTCTAGTCAATCATCTAGCAAGGCAAGTGATTCAAACAGTAGTTTATCTGCCGTCTTAGGAGTTTTAGCACTTGCAGGATTTAGCTTGGCAGGTTTCTACTTTAAAAAATCAAAAAAGAATGAAAATGAAGAATAAGTAGACAGAGACTGCTAAATCAGCATCCTGCCTCAACTGGATTCTAAGAGAGTGGAATAGAAGCCTTCACAAAAGGAGCTTACAATTCCACTCTTTTTATTGTTATTTGCGTGCAATTTTTGTATGATAGGGGTAGATAGAAAGAAGGAGAAGAAACGGATGCCTGAAAAATTAATTGCCTATAAACGGATGCCTTTGTGGACCAAGGATACCATGCCTGAAGCAGTCCAAAGAAAACACAATACCAAAGTAGGTACTTGGGGAAAAATTACCGTCCTCAAAGGAAAACTCAAGTTTGTTGAGCTGACAGAAGATGGGGAAGAAGTAGCCAGCCATGTTTTTGAGGCAGGTGCGGATAACCCGATGGCACAACCGCAAGCTTGGCACCGTGTAGAGGCCCTTACAGATGATGTGGAATGGTTCTTGGAATTTTACTGTGAGCCCAAAGATTACTTCCCCAAAAAATATAATAGCAATCCCGTCCATTCGGAAGTGCTAGAAGCCATGGAGTCCCTTTCTCCAGGCAAGGCCTTGGATTTGGGATGTGGACAAGGACGAAATGCTCTCTTTTTAGCCCAGCATGGCTTTGAAGTGACAGCAGTCGATCAAAATGAATTAGCCCTAGAAATCCTCCAAAGTATTGTAGAACAAGAAGATTTGGAAATGACTGTGGGACTCTATGATATCAACTCAGCGAACCTAAAACAAAGTTATGATTTGATTGTCTCAACGGTTGTCCTCATGTTCTTACAAGCGGATCGCATTCCGGCGATTATTCGAAATATGCAAGACCAGACCAATCCAGGTGGCTATAACTTGATCGTTTGTGCCATGGATACAGAGGACTATCCTTGCCAGGTTCCTTTTTCCTTTACCTTTAAGGAAGGCGAGTTAGCTGACTACTACAAGGATTGGGAACTCATTAAATACAATGAAAATCCAGGGCATCTGCACCGACGTGATGAAGATGGCAATCGGATTGCCTTGCGTTTTGCGACCATGCTAGCCAAGAAAATATAAATAGCTCTCTAGACAAGGACACCCTTGCAGTCGTCCTTGTCTTTTTATATCTGAAAACTTTCTGAAAATACTTGATTTTTTACAAAAAAGGAGTAGACTGTTAGTGTATCTTTCAAGAATTTTGAGGAGAAGCGCGTGAAACTCTATGTTCAACTGATGATTATCTTTACCATCTCTTTGATTGGGGAAGGGATATCGACCCTCTTTCATTTGCCAATTCCAGGTAGTATTATTGGTCTACTGATTTTATTTCTGTGCTTGCAGTTGAAATGGCTTCGTATCCGCCATGTGAATCTGGTCGGATCTTTTCTCTTAGCCAATATGACGATTTTATTTTTACCTCCAGCGGTTGGGATTATGGATAAGTTTGATGTCATCAAGCCCTATTTATTTCCCATCGTGTTGATTATTTTAGGGGCTATCGTCATCAATGTAACCCTCATTGCTTTAGTCGTTGGTTTTATCAAGACTCGGTATGAGGGTGATTATGAAGGAGGAAAGAAATGATGGAAAGTTTGTGGTCTAATCCTCTCTTTGGGATTTCTTTATCGGTCTTTGCCTATCTGATTGGGATGATGATTTTTCGGCGCTTCCCCCATCCCATCACGACCCCTCTCTTAGTTGCTACGGTGTTGGTCATCGCCTTCTTGAAGCTGACAGGGATTTCCTATAAGGCTTATAATATTGGGGGTACTTACCTCAGCAATTTGATTGTCCCCTCAACGGTTGTTCTAGGGATTCCTTTATATAAGAGTTTTCATTTGATGAAGCACCATGCTAAGAGTATTCTTCTTAGTAGTTTTCTAGCAGTAGTGGTCAACACGGTTTTTACAGCTGTCTTGGCTAAACTTTTTGGGATGAAGTACTTTCTAGCTATTTCCCTCTTTCCTAAGTCTGTGACAACGGCCATGGCAGTGGGGATTGCTGAAAAAATGCAGGGAATTACTACCATTACCCTGGTTGTCGTTGTAGCGACAGGAATCCTGACCAGTGTGCTAGGACCAACAATTCTTAAATTCATAAAAGTAGAGGATCCTGTTGCCATTGGTTTGGCCCTTGGGGGTACAGGTCATGCGGTGGGAACTGGTACAGCCTTTCAGTATGGTCAAGTAGCCGGAGCTATGGGAGGCTTGGCAATTGGGATAACTGGCGTTTTCTACGTCTTTGTAAGTCCCCTTGTGGCGAGTCTGATTCTTTCTTAAAAAGGATGATAGTGGTCAGAAAAAGCTCGGAAGAAGTTCCGAGTTTTTTATTGTGCAGTTAGATAGAGAAGGTAACTGATAATTTGAAGGTCAAATAATTTTCAGATAGATTACTAATTGGTTACAGACCTTGTAAGCGCTTGCCAAACTTTAGATCAAAAGGTATACTAAAAGAGGTTATACGGTTAATATCTAGTTAAAGGAGTTCAATATGAAGAAACGTTATGCTCGATCAGCCTTGGGCTTGATCACTGCTCTCTTCCTCTTTGCCCAACCGGTAGAGGCCTGTACAGGTTTTATCATCGGTAAAAAGTTAACAGCAGATGGGAATGCTTTGTACGGACGTACGGAGGACTTAGAACCAAACCACAATAAGAACTTTGTGGTCAGAGAACGAACTTATAACAAGAAAGGGGATGTCTTTGAAGATGCCACCAATGGCTTTAAATATGAGCTTCCGGAAGTAAGTTATAAATATACAGCTGTCCCAGATGTTACCCCAGAACAAGGTGTATTTGATGAAGCTGGTTTTAATGAGCATGGGGTGTCCATCTCAGCTACCGTCTCAGCTTCAGCAAATGACAACATTAAAAAAGTCGATCCTTATGTAGAGGACGGCTTGGCTGAGTCTGCCCTCACCACTGTCGTTCTTCCAAGTGTCAAAACGGCTCGTGAAGGAGTCGAGCTTATTGCGAAAATTGTGGAAGAAAAAGGAGCAGCAGAAGGAAATATTGTAACGATTGCGGACAAGGAAGGAATCTGGTACATGGAGATCCTTTCTGGTCACCAATATGTAGCCATTCTTTTCCCAGAAGATCGCTATGCAGTCTTCCCAAATACCTTCTTCTTAGGACATGTCGATTTTTCAGATAAGGAACGGACTATTGCCTCCAAGGATGTTGAAAAAGTGGCCCGTGATGCAGGAACCTATAAAGAAATCGATGGCCAGTTCCATGTTTCCCAATCCTACAATCCTCCTTTGCATGAGGCTGATCGTTCTCGTGTTTGGTCTGGTATTAAGTCACTGGATCCAAATGCAGATGTGAACTATGATGACGACTATTTTGATTTGATGCATACAACGGATCGGAAATTGACGCTACGAGATGCGATGAATCTCCAACGCAATCGGTTAGAAGGAACAGACTTCAAACCACAAGATCAAATGGAATTAGATGGAAAAGGGATCCCAGAAAAAGGGAAATTTGATGAAGTCTATAAATATCCGATTTCGAATCCGAATGTCATGGAAGCCCATATTTTCCAATTAAAGGACAATGTTCCGGATAGTGCTGGAGGGGGAACCATGTGGTTAGCGATGGGAAGCCCACGAAATGCTCCTTACTTACCTTACTATGGAAATATCACCAATACCTACCAAGCTTATCAAGAGTTAGGAACAGCCTATAATCCCCAATCTTGGTATTGGACTATGTCTCGCATTAATGATTTAGTTGCCAAATATCCTGATTTGTTCGGAGATGGAGCCATCCGTACTGAAATGGAACGCCTCGAATCTCAATGGATGGCTGAGCAAGAAATCAGTGATCAAGAACAAATTGCCCTCGCTTCACAGCCAGAGCAGGCGAGCCTAAAAGCGACAGAAACGAGCATGACTCGAGCTCAAAAGACCTTCGATCGTCTGCAAGAAATTCGTCAAGAAGCAGAAGAAAAGGTGATTGCTCAATATGGACAAGGTGCTATTGACGATTTAACAGATGAAGAAGATGCAAACCAAGAAGAAGAAATCAATTTGGTACCATTTGATTATGACTTCGTCATCACGATTGGCTTAGCCCTTGTGACAGTGATAGGAGTAGGAATTTTCTTCATAAAATCAAAGAAAGCAAAGGGAGGTAAGAAGGATGAATAAGTTTCAACGGATATTGCTCTTCCTATTTCTGGTCTTAGCAGGGATTGGGATGGAGTTTGAGCTAGGCTCTCTCTCTCAACAAGAGTTTAACCAAGTAGCAGGAAGAGATTTGGTATTAAATCTGCTCGTTTTAGCGGTGATTGTCGTTCCTCTTTATCTCTTTATTAAGCGACTTGCAAAAAGATTTGAGGTTCCTCTTCTTGTTTTGTGGGCGACCATGTTTGGTGGTGCTTTTGTTGCTGGCTGGCTCAGTTTTTCAGGGAACAGCCTCATTGACCATTTCAATAGTCATCTCATTCAGGATGTTAGTACCTTTAATAAATGGACAGATGCTTTGACAGCACCTTTTTCTGAAGAATTTTTCAAAGCTCTGGTGGCCTTCTGGATCCTCTTGATTTTGGGTCGTAAGGATTTGAAATCGATTTTAATTGCCGGCTTTGGATCTGGTCTTGGTTTCCAAATCATTGAAGATCTAGGTTATGTGGCGCGTCAAACGCGAACTGGAGACCTCTCAGCAGTAACAGAGGCAGTAAACCGCATTTCTGGTGGTTTAGCATCTCATGCAGTCTACACAGCTGTTGTATCTGTTGGAGCCTTTCTCATCCTGTCTCAGTGCACCAAGCAAAAAGAAAAGCTCTTTGGTCTCTGGTGTGTAGTTTCCACGGTGACCAATCACTTCTTATGGAATTCCCCATTCTATGAAACAGACCATCGGGTCAATATTTTGGTAGGCTTGCTCTTTGCCTTCCAAGTGGGAACCTTTATTGAGGTCGTGCTCTTTGCTCATAAAAATCCGAATCTAAACCTTTTAAAGAAACAGTAAGAGATGGATTTGGTAGTCAGGAAATAAAAAATAGTCTGGGACAACATTGTTCTCAGTCACAAAAAAGCTAGAGATTTCCAATTGTGGAACTCTAGCTTTTTAATTTTGAGTAGTTTTCTTATTGTATTTGAGGTGATTATTGGC